>DAAL01000029.1 GCA_001701065.1 Bacteroidales bacterium GP4 | reverse complement strand
TATCGGCGATACTCATGATGATAGGACAATATACCGGCGGTGCCCCACATCATATGCAGCGGTTTCTCGAAACTGGAAACCGAGTATGCGCTCATTGACCTTAATTTCCTCGGCATAACCAATCTGCTCATTCTCCGCGGCGACAAGGCAAAGCACGAAAGCCGTTTTGTGCCAAACGAAAACGGCTATTCCCATGCCACTGAACTGCAACTGCAAGTGAACGCATTCAACCAAGGCTACTTCATTGACGGCACCAAGATGGACATAGTGACAGGCGAACCGTTCTCCTACGGTGTCGCAGGATATCCGGAGAAGCATGAGGAGTCGCCCCATATCGACATGGACATAATGTACCTGAAACAGAAAGTGGACAACGGAGCAAAATATGTGGTGACTCAGATGTTCTTTGACAACCGGAAATACTTTGACTTCGTCGACAAATGCCGTGCAGTGGGTATAAACGTGCCTATTATCCCAGGATTGAAACCCATCACCACCACAAGCCAGCTGTCGATACTTCCCAAGACATTCCACGTAGATTTTCCCATGGAGCTTGCGCAGGAACTTACCCGATGCAAGGACGATGCCATGGCTAAGGAAGTGGGAGTGGAATGGTGTACCCAACAGGCACGTGAACTTATAGCCCGGAATGTGCCGAGCATCCACTTTTATTCGCTCAATGCCACCAAGAGCGTGGAAAGAGTGGCGGCTAACGTCTATTGATAAACGGAGCTAAATGTTCTTGATGCTGTCGTAAGGCAACTGCCAGTGATTGTAATGATGCTTAAACAAGAAGTCCTCCATTGACTTCTTTTCACCCTTGATACCGTTGCCGTCCACATATTTTATCAGGAAGTTGTAGTTGCCTTTGAAGAAATCCACATCCACCGGAGTCTCTATTCCAGCGCAACGTCCATTCTCGGTAAACTGCCATATCTCCCAGTTGCGCGCATCGGGTTTGGTGTCGCTATACCGGGCAAGCCAATACATGTAATCATTGAACCTGCCGTCCTTCATGTAGCTTTCATAATAATTATTATAGGTGTATATGATAGGTTTCACACCATAGTACTGCTCTATCTCTTTAAGCCATTGAAGAGCCATGGCGCATATGCGCTTCGAGTCCTTCTTCATGACCTTATTAGATACTTCAATATCAAGTATAGGAGGCAGATCGCCCGGTTCAAGCGGAGTATTGGCGATATAATTCTGCACCTGGTCCTCCACATCGGACGACGGGCTGAGGAAATGGTAAGCTCCGCGTATCAGTCCGCTCTCTTTCGCCTCGATAAAATTGAATGGGAAAGTCGGGTCCTGGACTGTGCTGCCTTCGGTGGATTTCATCACGGCGAAAAGCACCGGCTGCATGTAAGGAGTGCTTCCGGGACCTTTCACTTTTTTGCGGGACAAATTGGCGAACACCGCGCCCACTCTGTCGGCAGGCAGGCTCAATGTGCGCCAGTCGATGAATTTCTGGTACTTTGACACGTCGATGCCGTACACTTTATGCCCCTGTACGAAATCCATCCCCTTGGGGAGCATCAGGATGCCTTTGTTCCACTCGCCAAACTCTATCTTGCTGTCCTCGTAAGCTATCATTCCCAATCCGTCGGGCTGCCCTTCCTTATAGTATCCGCGGTATACTCTTCCGTCTTTGTAAGAGCATATACCGTACCCTTCGGGAAGATAATTGTGGAACTCGCCGGAATAAGTGAACTCAGGAGTGTTCATTGTGCCGAAAAGGAGTTGTCCGTTTTCGCCCCATGTCCCGGTGTAGACAGTTCCGTCCTTCAGCGTGAGTTTACCATCGCCATAGGGTTTGCCATGCAGCAGTTTTCCGGTAAATGTATTGCCGTTGGTCATCGTTTGACTGACCTCAATGTGTCCGTTGTCCTTAAGCGACACGTAAAGCACCAGGGCAAGCACAGCACCAAATGCCAGCAAGCCAAGTCCCCATGTCATTATTCGGCGCTTTCGGTTTTCTTTAGTCGTGACACTTGCGGTCCCCGATAAAGAGTGTGTGTTATATTCATTTTTCATCGCATTACTCTCTTTAATATTAATAAAAGGAGTTATAATACACCTTCTAATTATAACATTTATGCAAATGTCTAAGTTTATACTTGCCGCAGCCATAAAACCGACCATTTTATATAAAAAACTAAAATATTATTAGTAACTTTACAAATGCTCGTGCAAAACGACCAAATTACCCGAAAAACCCTAACCCATATATAACCCTTGTAATAAATCATTCATTTAAGATGAAAAAAAATGTAATTTTAGCTGCCGCCGTGTGTTTGGTGTCGTTAAACGGCATCAACGCGCAGGACAAGCTTTATCATGACGAATTTCCATTAAGTGACATCACTCTTCTTGACGGTCCGCTGAAAAAGGCGCGCGACCTGAACATAGAAGTGCTGATGAAGTACGACTGCGACCGCTTGCTTGCTCCTTACCGGAAAGAAGCGGATCTCGAACCGCGCAAGCCCACCTACCCCAACTGGGACGGACTTGACGGACATGTGGGCGGTCATTACCTGTCGGCGCTCGCCATCAACGCAGCCACCGGCGATGAGGAATGCCGCCGGCGCATGGAATATATGATTTCCGAACTGCAACTG
>DAAL01000269.1:4513-5701 GCA_001701065.1 Bacteroidales bacterium GP4 | reverse complement strand
TATTCACCTGTATGCCTTGCTGCGTCACACTTGTGGGTAGCGATGGCTCGGCGAGGTTGAGCCTGTTCTGTACATTTATGGCGGCTTGGTCGATGTCTGTGCCGAGCTCAAATGTGATGGTCAGGCTGTAGCTTCCGTCGGAGCCTGACGTTGAACTCATGTACATCATGTTCTCGACACCGTTGATTTGCTCTTCTATGGGCACACCCACCGCTTTTGCCACGGTTGAAGCGTTAGCGCCGGGATAAGAAGCCGATACATTGACGGTAGGGGGCGTGATGTCGGGGAACTGAGCCACCGGAAGCGACTCTATTGTTATAAGACCCGCCGCTACCATGACAATGGCTATCACGGTGGCGAAAATTGGGCGGTCTATGAAAAATTTCGAGAACATAGGCTGTGCTATTTATTGGTTTTGCTCGACGGAGCATTTTCTAAAACCGGTTTTACCGTCATCCCGTCACGCACTTTCAGCAACGCTGAGGTGACGTAACGTGACCGGGAAGTGAGTCCTTCGTTGACCACACGCAGGGAATCATTGTATAATCCGCCTATTTTAATAGGAGTGTACACTACTTTGTCGGAATCGTTTACCACGTATACGTATTTGCCAAGCTGGTCGGTGCCTATCGAGGCATCGTCGATGAGGATTGCTTTGGGGTTATTGCCGTAAGGAAGGTCGATTGTCACATACATTCCGGGCTTTATGTCGCCGTAAGGGTTCTTTACCTCCGCTTTCATGTTGAATGTACCGGTGGACTGGTTGACTGACGGGGACAGATAGTTGAGGTCGGCATAATAGTCATGGGCAAGCGGTTGCTCGAATTTTAACGGCACTTTGCGGTATATTTTGTCATTGATATTGCTTCCTGCGGCACCTATGAGCTTTTCGTATTCTGATGCTTCGATGTCGAACATCACTATCACCGAAGAGTCATCGTAGATTGTGGCAAGGTCAAACGGAGCGCCTTCCCCGTTGATGTAGGAGCCCACATCCACGGTCGATGACGTGATGTTGCCGGTGAACGGGGCACGTATGGTGCAGTAGCCTAAGTTGGTTCGGGCTGCGCTGAGAGCGGCTTCCGCATTGTGTATGGCGGCTTCCGATGTCTCCACATTGCTTTTGGCTTGTATTACTTCCATTTTCGATACCGCATCGGCTTCAAGCGCTTTCTTCACCGCTTCGTA
>DAAL01000269.1:876-4478 GCA_001701065.1 Bacteroidales bacterium GP4 | reverse complement strand
AGAGCCGCTTCGGCTTCTTTCACCGCGTCCCGATATTGGGTTGGCTCGATTGTGAACAATACGCTTCCTTTGGTTACCTTTGAACCGCTGGTGTAGTTCTTTGACAGCAGCATTCCGTTCACTCTTGCCACGATTTTAGCGGTAGCATTGGCTATCGTGGNNGCCGATGCGGTATCGAAAATGGAAGCCCGGGGTAGGTGTTTGACAGCGTCACAGAGTCCACCATAGGATAAGCTACAGTGATTTCCGGTGTTTCCTCACCCATTTTGTCCTTCGACGAATGGCTGCAGGATGCTAAAAGCAGTGCCCCTATCCCTGAGTATAGAATCGTTCGGGCTGTTTTGTAGTCTGGTATCATGTGTGAAAAATTTTTAATTCATTATAAATCTTCAATCGACCATCCACCACCGAGAGCCTGATAAAGCTGTACAAGTGAGGTCAGGGCTTCGCCTTGTGACTGCACAAGGGTGTTTTGGTACTGAAGTAAATCCAGTTGGGCTGTCACCACATTGTTGAACGGGGAAATCCCTTGCTTGTATTGATCGACTGACAGCGATAGTGAACGCCGGCTTTGTTCTATGACTTCATTTATTACATTGATTGCTTTAAGCCGGCTGTTGTAGGCGATGAGGGCGTTTTCCACTTCCTCCACTGCGGTCATCACTACAAGATTGTAGTTCTCAATCTCCATTTCCATCTGTTCACGTGCTGCGGTAAGATTGTATTTGCGTGCCATGCCGTCAAAGATATTCCATGAAAGAGTAGGCGCGATGGAGTAGGTGAAACTATGTTTTGAAAACAGGTCGTCAATGGAGTGGGCGCTTGTGCCTATAGAGCCGTTAAGCGACAGGGTAGGGAGGAAATCTTTTTTTGCTATGCCCACTGCGGCTGCATCGGCTGCCAACTGAAATTCCGCCTCCACTATGTCAGGGCGGCGGCGCAGCAGTTCCAAGGGGATTCCCACCGGCACGAGATGATGGTATTCGGGCAATGGGGCAGTCTTGGAAAGAAGACCTTCGATATTTTCAGGATATGACCCGACGAGAATAGCCAGCGCATTTATGGTGCTTTTTATGGAGCCTTCAAGTATAGGCATGGTGGCTTTAGTGGAGTTGAACACCACCTTGGCTTGCGCCACATCAAGCATTGATGCAAGTCCGGCATCTTTTCTCGCTTCGGTGATTTTCACAATTTTCTCTTGTGAGGCTATGTGTTCGGTGGCTACTTCCCATTGTGCCTGATAGGTGCGCAGGGTTATGTAGGTGCGCGCTATGTTGGCGCACAGTGATGTCATCACAGCGGCGTATTCGGCACGGGTGGCGTTATACCCGGCTTTTGCCTGCTTTGCTTTTGCGTTAATCTTTCCGAACACGTCAATCTCCCAACTCATATTTATTCCAAGTGAGAAATAGTCCATTGTCGTGGCTGGTCCGTTTTCGCCGGTCAATGCGCCTGAATTACGCAATTTCTGCCATCCTGCCTGAAGGTCAAGTGTGGGATAGTAACCGGAATATACCCTATTGAGTGATTGTTTCGCTATATTTATTCTCCTCATAGCCATCAGCACGTTGAAATTTCGGTCGACTCCTTCGTCTATAAGTGAGTTGAGCGTGGGATCGTTGAACAGTGTCCACCATTTGTCGTTCTGGGGCATCTCCTGAATGAGATTTTCATGGTATAGCCATGCATCGGGCAGTGAGTCTCGTAGCACTTTCTCAGGGTGGGAAGGGTCAAACGCATGGCTTGGGATAGAACACATGATGCATCCCGCCAATAAAATAATGAGTATACCTCGTTTCTGCATAAGGGATAATATTAAATTTTCACATCCATGGACCGGTGGTGTTATCCATCATCCATTCTTTGAATATAACTGATACAAAGGCTTAAAAGTTTTCGTTTTTTTGATAAAAGGAGTGTAGAATAAGTCATGAAAATTTGGTGATGAAGCATTGTTTGTGTAATTTTGCTATGTTACTAAACACCTTATATTATATATTAATGATAGAACCTGTATATTCGGCGGCGGCTGACCGCTACAACTGTGGAATGACTTTTGCCAGGTGCGGAAAAAGCGGAATCGAGCTTCCGCGTATCTCTTTGGGCTTATGGCACAATTTCGGTGACATGCATCCGCTTTCACGAAGCAAGGAGATGCTTCATTTCGCTCTTGACCATGGCGTGGTGTCGATAGACCTTGCCAACAACTACGGTCCGCATTACGGCACGGCGGAGGAAACATTCGGACAGGTGATGAACTCATCACTGCGTCCTTACCGCGATGAACTGTTCATTTCCACTAAAGCCGGATATGACATGTGGGAAGGCCCTTACGGCAACTGGGGTTCCCGTAAATACCTGTTTGCGTCGCTGCATCAGAGCCTACGCCGCATGTCCATTGACTATGTGGATGTGTTCTACAGCCACCGTTATGACCCCAATACCCCCTTGGAGGAGACCTTGCAGGCTCTTGTGGACATAGTGCGCCAGGGAAAAGCACTTTATGTAGGTATCTCCCGATGGCCTTATGAAGCTGCTAATTTTGCCTATTGCTATCTTAAAGAGCGGGATGTGCCTTGCTTGCTGTACCAAGGACGTTACAATATATATGATCGGGAAGTGGAACACACCGGAGTGCTTGCTCAGGCTGTTGACAACGGAGTGGGATTTATTGCGTTCAGCCCTCTTGCCCAAGGCGTATTGACCGACAGGTATCTTAACGGTGTGCCTGAAGGGTCGAGAGCTTCGGAAGGGAAATTCCTGAAAGAATCCCAGCTTACTCCGGAGCTTATGGAGCAGATAGTAAAGCTTAACAATCTCGCCCATGACCGCGGGCAATCACTTGCGCAGATGTCGATAGCGTGGCTGCTTAACCGCCGCGGCGTAACTTCGGTTATTGTGGGGGCAAGCTCTACTTCACAGCTTGCCGACACTTTCAAGGCGGTGGATAATATTTCTTTTTCGGAAGCCGAATTAAAGCAAATAGACGAAATAACAGGGCTTTAGAGGAGGTTGTTTATGTCGAAAAACTGTTTAAAAACGATTTTTTTTGAACGAATAACATGAAAATATTTGCACAGTTCAAAAAAAGTGCCTAAATTTGCACTCGCTTTTACGCCCCATGGGGTTAAAGTGATGGCCCATTCGTCTATCGGTTAGGACGCAAGATTTTCATTCTTGAAAGAGCAGTTCGATTCTGCTATGGGCTACTAAAAAACAAGAAAATAATAAAAACTAAAAATAGAAATGGCAAACCATAAGTCATCACTTAAGAGAATCCGCCAGACCGAGCGCCGCCGTCTGCGCAACCGTTACTACGCAAAGACCGCCCGTAACGCCGTTCGCAACCTGCGCAAACTCACCGACAAGGCTGAAGCTGAAGCAAAGTTCCGCGTTGTAGGCGCTATGCTCGACCGTCTTGCATCAAAGAAGGCTATCTCCAAAAATAAAGCTGCTAACCTCAAGAGCAAGCTGGCTCACCACATCGCCAAGCTCAGCGCTTGATAACACCATAGCTTCAGATACCGCCTCAGGGCGATATCATTCCCTCCGCTTATTTTGAGTTTTTAGAGATTTGGCCCATTCGTCTATCGGTTAGGACG
>DAAL01000269.1:581-858 GCA_001701065.1 Bacteroidales bacterium GP4 | reverse complement strand
AGAGCAGTTCGATTCTGCTATGGGCTACAGAAAAAGGCACCTGTTTCCAGGTGCCTTTTTCTGTTGATATTGATTGTCGCTTCACACCATTATTTGGTGATATCATGTTTTTTTAGTACTTTTGCAACAGCGGTTACAGTAACGGCCGTTGCATTTGCGAGTGGGCGTGTCCGTTATAACACAAATAGATCCGTTGTATCGTGGCGGGGAAGTGCCATAAGATAAACGGTGCCATCGGGTATATCGGCAGTTGATACAGCCGGCCTTACCGAGATAG
>DAAL01000269.1:0-552 GCA_001701065.1 Bacteroidales bacterium GP4 | reverse complement strand
TCGGGAGTGTTATTGTCCTCGCTCAGGTGACACAGGAAAATGTGTTTCAATCCCGGCGTGAAGATTTCCGTGAGATAACGCGCCGTAACGCTGTTGTCCATATGCCCGATTGCCGATCGTATGCGGGCTTTCAGATGCTCGGTATAGCGCCCGGTTGTGAGCATGTGCTCGTCATAATTGGACTCAATCATCATCGACCGTGCCCGGCGCAGATAGTGATCGGCACGC
Source organism: Bacteroidales bacterium GP4 (assembly GCA_001701065.1). Lineage (GTDB taxonomy): Bacteria > Bacteroidota > Bacteroidia > Bacteroidales > Muribaculaceae > Muribaculum. Next base: position 324 of record DAAL01000269.1, on the reverse strand, counting down.
TCTGTGATGACTCCCATATCAGTGGCTACCACANNNNCGACTGATATAGAAACCGCAGTTGTCCGTGCCGTCGTGGCTTGTCTCGAAAGGTATCACACGGATGTCACCGAAATCGTATTCATGTTCTTTATAGATAGGCGAGTGATAATCCTTTATACGGCGCGAAATGTTGTGACGCCTCAGGAGTCCCTCAAGCGTCTTGAGCGTGGTAAAAAGCCGCATGTGGGGGTTGCGCCTGAGAATAGAATAGGCAAACTTCACATGGTCGGCATGGTCGTGCGTGAGAAGTATACCGTGAATGGTGGAAATATCAATACCGTTGCG
>DAAL01000164.1:12928-32241 GCA_001701065.1 Bacteroidales bacterium GP4 | reverse complement strand
GTTGACGCTTTGAGCGACTCCATATAGCGATTAAACTCCTTGTCATCACGCGAATAATCGTGAATCAGGCGACGCAGTTCAACCGTCGGCGCAAACAGCTCAATATCCGACTTACTCCACTTGGCTGCATCCGCCAACTCATTGGCATCATTGAGAATACACTTCAACCCGCCAAACCCGGCATACTTGCGCAGAATTGCAATTTCCTCAGCAGTCTGCGCCCCGCGCCCCTTGACATCGAGGCTAAACGCCATCCGTATAGCCTCGATGTTGTCGCGCATAGTCTGTAATCGGTTAAAGGCCATTCTCAGTCAGTATTATGGAGATTACACCCGTGAGTTCACAGCGGAGCTGATAATATCTGCCACTCGGTACAAATGTATTGTCTTGCATATCGTAGCTGTCGAATACATCTTCTACCATAGTAAGCGACTGGAGATAGGTAGCCATGAAAGGACGCATTTCTACGCTGATGTCATCTTTAAACTCCTCTTCGAGAACATCCATGATGATCTCGTAGTCCGAGTAACGGAAGCCGTCAAGAAGAACAGCCATTGATACCAAGTGAGCTTCATCGACTTCGGCACCTTCGCGGCGGGCACTTTCGTATGCTTCCTCAGCAGCTTCAGCGCGAGTACGGATGAAAGCATCGGTAACGCCTGCGAAACGGTAGCTTTCAAGATAGTTTTTGAGATAGAGGAAGCAGAAGGATATTTCTTCCTCACGGGAAATGTTGTAATCAGTCATAATCGTCTGAATTTTAGTGGGTGATTATTCTTTATTTCATCATTTGCCGACCGGGGATAACGGTTATTCCGACAAATTTTATTAATTTTGCGCTTGAATCAACAGTCATATAATCGTTCCCGATTACATTTGATTGTGGATTTTAGTGGTGCCGTTCGGGAGGGATACCCGGACGGCTTTTTGCTTATCACACGGTTTCTTTATCTTCACAAAGTGATACGATGCCATCGCTCATTTCTATTAGTTCTGCGACCTCGAGTTCATAAATAAGCCTGCCGAATGAGTTTTCTATGCCGTTAGCTCGTATTGACCTCTGCGATAAATACCACTGGTATATAGTATTCAGGTGTATGCGACGGGTTCCTGTATCAGTGAAAGGCTTGTATTCCATGCTCTCGAATTCGGTATTGTTTTCGATACACTTCAACTGTTCCAAGATGAACCGATAGACAGCAGCAGTGCGGGGTATGAAATCATCCGGCGCATCTTCGGGATCGTAGCTGATACCTACAAGGTTTTTATCAATCTTTGAGGTGGTAAGAATTGCTCCTACACTGGCCGCATATTGCAGATTAAGTTCCGAGGGGATTACCTTGTCCGGGAAACCGGCTCCTGTAACCCATTCGACCGGGCAGTGTGCAATTCGCGTCATCGGGTTAGTTATAAGTCCCTTCGCATATAGATACAAGAGGCTTTCCCAAAGGGAATCCACGACCATATCGTATTTAGTCGCCATAGCGTTGAAAAGAGAATTAAAATCCATCAGCCCGCCAATGGTGCTTTTCTTTTCTTCTCCGGCTGAAAAGTGTGTGGATAAGTCCTTATACAATTTGATAGTTTTGTATAACCGCATCGCCTCTGGCGACACTTCCTCTGTTCCGACCTTGGTCATTTCAAGTCTTGAGATGTCGTATGACAGATTACGGCGCATGGCGTTAGCCGACAAAACGTCAGTAATATGCTGATAATAATTGTTCCGCTCTATGGCACAGGTAATATCATCCCTGTCCATCATGTTAAGGACAACAGTCCTTGTCTTGACATTAATGTCGAAGAACAGTTTGATTGCCTGTATCAGTCGCTCTCCCTCATCGGTTGGCTGGCACATGAAAACGACCTCGTCGCAGTATTCAAGTGCGTTTTCGATGAAGCGAATACGTTCCTTATCCATCCCAACAATGGCATGGTCTCGTGATCTGGGATATGCCAGATAGTAGCTGGCTGTTATTTCCTCCGCAGACATGGCTTCGGGTTCGAGCTCACGATTGAACCTTCTTCTCAGAGCCAGATTTATAAGATTGCCACCGGTCCAGATGATTTCGACACCTCCACCCTCGTAAGCAATCCATGTTTCATCGTCGGACGTGTATCCGAATGCGCTTGCGATTGTTGTTGCCATTACTTTGTTGTCGGTGATGATAAGAGTATTCTTTGCCATTTTAATTAATTTTTAAGTGTTGATTAAAATGGTTGCAGGGATTGATGTCTTCAACCCCTGCAACCGGGGTTAATGAATCTGGATTTTAGTGGTTGGTGCGTTTATACTCTGCGGGAGGGTTCAGAGTTTCGGGCCTTTCTTCTGCTTTTTCTGCTGGTCTTCATCTTTTGGAGATGTCTGACCCTGTTGAAGCGGTTCCCGGATTTTGTTGGTTGCCTCATTTGTCTTTCCTTCGTTGTTGACAGCTATCTGTGTGGCACTGTCATTAGATGGAGCGACAGCCTGTTTGAGATCGGGGTTCTCGGTGTAGCTCAACGGCCGCTGAATCTTCGGATTGAACTTCACATACAGGGTACACGGTTGACCTTCCTTGTCTACTGCATTGGTCAGCACTACCGTTTTACCGTTGACATAATCCTCCTTCTGCCGGTCAGTGAAAGGGATTCCTTTCCACTTGCCGATGGGTCGGATATTTCCATCGGCGTCTGTCCAGCCATTGCGCTGCTGCTGACTCTGAGCATAATCTTCCTTGTGATTCTGCCAAGCTTTTGGTACAAACTCGACACTTCTCGCATCTGCATTGACTTGCAGAGTGGTCGTAAAGGTCTTTCCGTCCCGGAGTGTTATCTGCTTGTCAATAATCGGTTTCCCTTCTTTCAGTATCGCGATTTCTTCAGGTGTCAGTTCTGTACGCCCGATATTCCCTTTGATAAAAAGGCTCTTGGCAGACATGCTTACCACCTGATTGGTAAGTCGGTCGATACTCAGATACGATGGCACTTTCTCGCCGTTCTTGCCGTTTAGTTCCACAACCTTGCCCAGATTTCCGGTTTTCAGCAGTTGCTCCTTGTCTTCAGCGGTAAACTGATACCCTCGGTACTCACGTTCAAGGTTCGGCTTGTTGTAGATAGGGTGAGGTACCAGTCTGATATTTCCATCGGAATCTGTTTTCAGCGAGAGCCGGACTTCAAGTTCGAGTTTCTCACCGGCCAGTGTGGGATAGATTCTCACAAGACCGGATTTGCCATAGTTCAGCATCTTGTCAAGATCTCCGGATTTTTCAAGCTGCTCCTTGTTTACGCCCCATTGGTTGGAAAACTCCTCCCAATTTATTTTCGCCGGGTCTATGGCGTGATACTTCGACTCTTTTGGCGGTTCCTCCTTCGGCGTTTCCTGCTTGGGTAGAGAATCTTTCAGTTCCTGTTCTTCCGCTTTTTTCGGGATTTCCACCTCGTTGTTTTTGAGCATTTCCGCGTTTGCGACCGGGTCTTTGGCAAGATCTCCTATAACTGTGCCAACAGTTTCATAGCGGTCTGCGGGTACTCGGAAAAATCCGAAAGTAGTGGGATTCTGGCACTGACGAACAAAGTTCGACAGAAATGCCTCGATTGGATTCTGACCTTTCTGGAATTTTACAAGGTCAGAGAGTTTCGCCGACTTTACGTCGGTCATCTTTGGGGTTCCGTCCTCATTGAGTCCGGTCACCGCGCCTACCTGCCCTGTCTCATTATCCCGGGCAATCAGCACCTCTTCTTGTTCTTGGTTTTGGTCCATTTGTTTGGGATTTTAGTGTATATAGCCGGAGCTTTCACCGTACCGGCTCGGTTATATGGTTTGCCACCATTGCCGCCTGAAGTTCTTCGACACCGATATAATATTTGCCCCCGATTTTTACGAGCGGCAGTTTTTCTTCATCGCGCCAACGGTAAATGGTATGCTTTGTGACTTTGAAAATTTCGGTAAGTGAATAGACATCGAAATACTCTTTGCCACTGATGACAACCGGGACAGGCTGAAATACCCGTTTGCTGGAATTGAGCAATGCTTCAAGTCGGTCGATTCGCATAAGCAGCATCTTTATCAGTCGGTCAAAGACAGCGATACCGATTGTCATATCCTGTGGGGTGATAGGATTGCCGTTTATCTCCATGTCGTTTTTCTTTTGTCTATTACATATCGTTGATAATTCTTTTCAAAGTCATCGCGGGTGCGAGGTCCCTTACGGAGAGTCTGACTTCGGATAAACTCCCATAAGTCTTCCTTGGCGAAACAGACCTTCCCCCGCACGACTACACAGTTTATCTTACGCTCATCGCGGTAGCGGTCTAAGGTGCGTTCGCTGACACATAGTATATCGGCGGCCTCAGTCTTTGTAAGCAGCCTTTCGGTTTTGTACTGGTTCTCGACATTCTTGCGTATGAACTGTGCGATAAGCTCAATGTCTGAGAAGACCCGGTCGAGACGGTTGAAAAATTCGTTTTCATTTCTAATCATTAATCAGATTTGATTTTTACTTTGTCACTATCGACATTGCAAAATTAATCCAGCGGCTCTGGGCATTTTCCTTACATAGTTCCTTATACAGTTGGTTATCAGAGAACTCTTAACATCTATTATCAGTATTCGCTACGTTTAGGCATAAAAAAAGCCGGGAGAATCGCTCTCTCGGCTATTTTTTTAACATTTGTCACCTTACAATGACCTTACGTAGAAATGTAAGTCATTATTTATCAGATGAATTGTCAGAATCAGAATTGTTAATTTTCTTCTTCCGTCCTCTCTTTTTGGGTTGTTCGACCTCTCCGCGCATCTTCGCAGCCAGTACAGCCATGTCGCGGCTGATTTTCTCATTTGTTATGCGGGCGTATATCTGAGTGGTCTGAATATTTGTGTGTCCGAGCATTTTTGACACGGATTCGATGGGGACGCCTTGCGACAGTGTTACTGTCGTGGCGAAGGTATGGCGGGCCAGATGGAACGTGATGTTCTTGTCAATCTCACAGGCATCGGCGATGTCCTTCAGATACTGATTAGTCTTCTGATTGCTCGGAACAGGAAGGAGCATTCCATTCTTACATTGCCCCTTATATTTCTGTATAATAGCTTGGGGAATGTCAAGCAGAGGCACGTTAACCGGCGTCTTGGTCTTGTGGCGGTGGGTCATTATCCACTTGTTGCCGTCAAAGGAGGTCTGGATGTCGCCCTCTGAAAGTTCCTTGATGTCGATATACGCCAGCCCGGTGTAGCAGGAGAATAGGAAGATGTCACGAATTTTCTCCAGACGCTTTGTCGCAAACTCCTTGGTGGCTATCTTGTCAAGTTCCTCCTGAGTGAGATAGCCTCGGTCAACTCTCTTGATGCGGATGCGATAGTTGGCGAAAGGGTCGGCTTTGATGTATCCGTTGTTCTTGGCACGGATAATGATGATTTTGAAGGTCTGAAGAAACTTGGCCGCCGTGTTCTCATTGCAACCGCAGGTGACACGAAGATAGCACTCGAAGTCCACGATGAACTTGTGACCGATTTCCACCAGAGGTATATCGGTCAGATTATACTTCTCTTTAAGGAACTCCTGAACGCGGCGATAGCATCGGTCGTATTTCTGGACCGTCGCCGGGGAACGGCTGATACCCTCCATTGCGTTGCACTCGTCCATGAACTCCTTGAAGAGTTGGACAAGCGATTCTGTACGTGCCGTGATGCCGAGAAAGGCATTGCGCACTTTCTCAGCTGTGACGAGCGTGTCATAACGCTCAATCTCGTAATAGTGCTGACGTATGGAAGCGCGGATGTCTTCGAGAGTGCGGTTTAGCTCCTTAACTTGTTTGGAAGTGCCTGATGCTTTGTTGGCGTCCTTATCCCAAATCTCAGGATCCACGAACAGTTTTGTGCTGAACACAGTCCTTTCACTATTGACTGTGATTCGCACCATGATTGCGCAAGTCCCTTCTTTGTTTACTTGGTTACTGCGCAGATAGAACCGAATGTTGAAATTACTTGAACTCATTCTTCCGATGTAGTTTTTGTTTTTACTTTCCTTTGCGTATCACACAACCAATGGTGAGAATCAGTAGCGCAAGATGAGTTTCAGTAGCATGAGTAAACGCGAAAATTCGGTTTAGTAGCACGGTTAGTAGCATGAGCCTTACTTGTCATCCTGTTCTATGATGGCTCTCCATCAAATTTATTCCATGTAAAACTGGGTGTAGTTTTTATGGAATGATTTGGTAGCTGATAGTAGCCGCAAAGGTACTGACTACTAATGAAGAATGGTTAGACAAAACTTAGACAAATCTCGCCATATCAGTATCTTAGCTAATTCTATGCTACTAAAACGGGATTACGGATTTCAGTAGCATATCAGTAGCACGGAAGTGTCAAAAATTGGCTGAATCGTGTCTATTTTTGGCGATAGGGTAAAAAGCTAAACGCCTGAGTATCAGCGATACTCAGGCGTTTAATAAAATGCTTGGCGGAGAGAGAGGGAAATAACGACATGCAGTCGTGAACAATCACAAAGATTCATTTGTTTGGATTAAAGCGTTTTAGACGATTTGTGCGATATGTTAACAATCGTAAAGCGTTTTTTGACGTCACCAAAATTGGGTGTACTTTTGGGTGCAACTAATTTTATACGCCACAGAATATGAACATAAAAAGAACCGTAAATTTCAAATTAGAGCAACGAAAGAAAGACGGCAAGACCGTCACAGAGAATGTGCCTATCCGGATGAGACTGACATTCGGAGGCAAGCGTGTGGAACTGTCCACTGGCTATCGTATTGATGCCGACAAATGGGACTCAGCCAGGCAGCGCGTCAAACCCAAGTATTCCAACAAGCAGAAACAAACTGCTGCCGACATCAACGCTGCCCTTGGTAACTACGAGCAGACAGTGCAGGAAGTTTTCAAGGAGTTTGAGGTGCAGGACGTGATGCCAACTCCGGAGCAGTTCAGAGAAAAATTCGATTGGTTTCTTGCCGGAAAACCTGAAAAGGTTGTAGAAGCCCCTGAAGAAGAATCTCCAAATGCCGATTTTTGGACTGTTTACGATGAGTTTGTGAAGGATAGAGGTAGAACCAATGACTGGACTCCTGCTACTATCCAAAAGTTCAATGCTCTGAGAAATCATCTGAAAGGACATAAAGATGATATATCCTTTGATGACATGACTGAATCCGGTCTCAATGATTTGGTCGATTATTTCCGTTACACGAAGGATATGCGCAATTCAACCATCGGGAAGCAACTTGGCTATCTGAAGTGGTTCCTCAACTGGGCATTCCAAAAGAAATATTTCACCAATCCCGAATTTATGGGCTATAACCCCAAGCTTAAATCCACTGAAAAGGAAGTGATATATCTGACGGCAGATGAGCTGAAGAAGCTCATGGAATATGAAATACCCAAGGGACGTGATGCGCTTGACCGAGTTCGTGACGCCTTTCTCTTTTGTTGCTATTCCGGATTGCGTCATTCAGATTTGTATAATCTCAAAAGGAGTGATGTCCATGAAGACCATATCGCAGTCACCACTGTAAAGACAGCCCATTCATTACGTATAGAACTGAATGATATGACCCGCGCCATTCTTGACAAATATAAGGATATACCTTATGAAAAGGGTCAGGCATTGCCAGTTCTGTCCAATCAGAAAATGAATGACAGGCTGAAAGAACTATGCAAGCTGGCAGAGATTGACACTCCTGTTCGTGTAACATATTACAAAGGTAATGAACGGTTTGATGAAATATTCCCCAAATATGAGCTTATCGGGACTCATGCCGGACGCAGGACTTTCATTTGCACAGCCTTGGCACTTGAAATCCAGCCCGATGTGATAATGAAGTGGACTGGACACCGCAGTTATAAATCCATGATGCCATATATCGCAATTGCCGATAAGACAAAAGCGGAGGCTATGGCACGTTTCAACAAGACATAATAGACACAATGGGTAAAAAAGAAATATTGGAGAAATCAGAAGGCATAATTGCCGGTTATGCCAAGATAATCAGTACAGCAACTTCTTGCCTTGAACGTTACTTTACGGGGAAAGACTTCTCGTTATATGATGCAACGCGTATTGGGGAAGCATGTTCTCTGATAGAGAACACCGAGGACATCGAAATGGTGCTTCATGTACATCTTAAAAATGATGGTAACCGGGACGTGACTGACGACTTGGCTAAAGCCGTCGGCCGTTTCTTTGAAGTTGCAGACAAGTACATAGAATATGGCGATGAATATAAGAGTTTCGACATACCAACCATATTCGACAAACTATTCGTTGAGATACTGAAAGAAAATACAGAGCTGATTAGTCGGAGAATTGCTAAAATTGAAGCAGACCGTGTGTGGCTCAATGATAACATCCAGGTCATTGACATCAACAATACTGGCACATATGAAATGGATGAAATTGATGATGTAGAGAAGGAAAATGAGTATAGGTCAAATAGAGTATTCGATAACCTCGACTACATACAGCGTATAGCCTCCTATATGGCTGATTTTCGCGAAGACCGTGAACGTTGTTGGAAATATGGGCTCCATTCTCTGGTAGAACTTGCATCTCTTATCGAAGAAAGAATTAAGAGATACTCTTCAGAACTCACCCCGGTGGAATATGTAAAGGAGAAATATCGCAAGGCTGTTGAAGCCGGTGAGTTTATATGTGAAAGCGATTATGAATTGCGGGATTGGGAATGTCAGGACTTTAGGCTCAGAGAGGAGGTAAACTCAATGGTGTCGGAATCTGTTGATGACGAAGACAATGCTTCAGAGGAAGTATCTCCTGCAAACGACCGATCCACGGGACTACCCAAAACAGAATGTCAACGCAGAGAATACTTTTCGTGGCAAAAGGTAAACCATATACATGAGATTTGTAATGGCAATCAATTCGATGATGTCACCATTGGGGAAATGTATTCCATTATAAATCTTCACGACTGTACGAACACTCTTGTGTGTCAGAAGGGAGAATTGGAGAGAGTTTGCCACCTTATCCATGTCCTCTGTGAGCAAATGCCAAAGTCGCACAGTCGTCTATGGCGTAAATCAATATGCGAACATCTGAAAATAAAGCCTCGCACTTACAATAAGAATTACAAGAAGGTATCCTCCAATCCCTCAAAGAAGCATGAGATTTTTGAGAAAAAAATTTCAGCCATGCTTCTGAAGTTTGAGGAGATTGATGAGGCAGCCTGAAAATTCGACATAGAAACAATCGGCATATTGGAGGATTATCGTTGTAAACCTCTGATATGCCGATTATTTTTATTAACTTTGCAGTCTAAAACAACATATTCATGGAAGATAACAACGATAACATACCATCTGTGGCAGCAAGTGGTAATGAGCTAATTTTGCAACCTATTGAAAATCTAATCCATATCGTCAGAGGGCAGCAGGTGTTGCTTGATAGCGACTTGGCTCGACTATATGGAGTTGAGACGAAATACCTAAAAAGAGCTGTAAAATCAAATATATCTCGGTTTCCCGCAGATTTTATGATGGAGCTTTCTCTTGAGGAACTCGATAACTTGAGGTGCAAAAATTGCACCTCAAGTTCCGGCAACGGACACGGTGGCACCCGTTACAAACCGTATGCTTTTACCGAACAAGGAGTTGCTATGCTTAGTAGTGTATTAAGGTCTGAGCAAGCTATCGAAATCAATATTCGCATTATGAGGGCATTTATTGCTATGCGAAGCTTCTTGCAGTCAAATGCGCATGTATTTCAGAGGATTGAGACATTGGAGCATAACCATCTTCTATTGCATCAACATATTTCTGAGACCGATAAAAAGATTGATGAGGTATTGACTCGTTTGGACAGTAAAGAAGCTGAGCCAATTGAAGGATTCTTCTTTGATGGTCAGATATTTGATGCTTATACTTTGATTTCCGATTTGGTGCGTAAGGCTAAGGCCAGAATTGTTTTGATTGACAATTATGTGGATGATAGAATACTAAAAGTACTCGATAAGAGAGCAGACGGTGTGAAGGCAACTATATATACTGACCCGAGGCATTCTCACATTGAGAATGATTTACGTAGGCACAATGCCCAGTATCCGGAAATCAGTGTCAGCCATTGCTCCAATGTTCATGACCGTTTCCTTATCATAGATGATACAATCTATTTCATTGGTGGCTCTATAAAAGACCTCGGCAAGAAGATTGTCGCATTCAGTCAGATGCATCAAAACCCGGAAGACATTCTCACCAAGTTAAGATAAGCCACATTTCTGTTTGTAGGTATTTCTTGCATGCTGCCACATAAAGGCTCTGTTTCGGCAGAGCTTTTTTAATGTCTGAATGTATCGAATACCACAGAATGCCCTATGAGCGTATATGAGGGTGCGACAATTACCTCCTATCTACCCCTTAAAAATCAAAATACCCCCTAAAGTCCACTAAATTTGTCGGATTGTAAAATTCTGTATTTTAGTTTATTACACGGTTGTAAAAATTTTTCAAAAAACTTTATTTTTCTGATTTTTACCCCTTGGACACCGCTTGAAACAGGTGCTAACTTTGCAACATCGGAGACAATCTCCGACGCTTGTCGTAAGACGGGCATGTTTAACTTCCAATAGATAAAAATATGGAACTATCAAGTATTTTAGGATTGCCCCTCGGCCTTATGACAGGGGCACAGTTCTTAACCCTTATGTCGGCTGTATACTCTGCCCGACACAACACATCTCCACCCGAACAGGCAGTTGTCACCGATGTCAGCAATGGCGACAAGTATGCGTATGGCATAATGGGCATCTGCGAAATCTTCGGATGCAGCAAAGCCAAAGCCCAGCGCATGAAAAGCTCCGGTGTCCTCAACGATGCCATCATCCAGTCAGGGCGCACTATCGTTATCGATCGTCAGAAGGCTCTCAATCTTGTGAAAGAGGACGGTGAAAAGAAGAAAGGAGGTCGCAGATGGAGCAAGTGAAGAATGATATTCTCCGCCTTTGGGAGGAGAAGCAGCTGCGGATTACGGATGTGATCCAGACTGCGCCGGAGGTGCTGTATGCCAACGGCAGCGTTATCGGTACGCTCGGCAATTTCTCGGCCTCAACCGGAAAGGCCAAGAGTAAGAAGACTTTCAATGTGGCGGCTATCGTGGCGGCTTCGCTCGTCAACGGCAAGGTGTTGGGTTACACCGCAGAATTTCCCGATGATAAGCGCACTATCCTCTACTTCGACACCGAGCAAAGTCCTTACCACTGTCAGAAGGTTATGGAACGATCACTGCGACTAGCGAAGTTGCCGACTGATGTGCATCCTGAAAATCTGAAGTTTGCCGCTCTGCGCCAGCTTACGCCCTCGATGCGCCTTGAGGTGATTGAACAGGCAATCCTCAACACTCCCAATGTCGGGTTGGTGGTTATTGACGGTGTCCGCGACCTGATGTATGACATCAACTGCGCCAAGGAATCAACCGACCTTATCGGCAAACTGATGGAGTGGACCGACAAATTCCAGATTCATATCCACACGGTGCTTCATCTCAACAAGAGCGATGACAATGCCCGAGGTCATGTCGGCACTGAGTTGAACAACAAGGCTGAGACCGTGCTTCAAGTGAGCCGGAGCAAAACTGATGACGCTGTGTCAGAAGTTTCTGCCTCCATGATTCGCGCTGCCGATTTCGACCCCTTCGCTTTTCGCATCAACGACTATGGACTGCCGGAGATAGCAAGCGGATATGTGTTCACAGAACCGGGCAAAAAGAAATCCGACCCGTTCCCATACAAGGAACTGACAGAGGATCAGCACAGGGAGGCGTTGGCGGTGGTATTCGCTGACGGGCCCGTCAAAGGATGTCGGAACTTCGAGGCGGCATTGAAAGCCGGGTATGCAGCTTGTGGTCATAGTTACTCAAACAATAAAGTCAAGTCGCTCAAGACTTTCCTTGACAACAAGAAGATGATTGAGTACGCTAACCGCCAATACCACTATCATCCGGATTTCTACTATTGAGAAACACCATCTTTGGTTTGGTTTGAAAAAGGGCATATATAATAGGACTCAAACCAGAAACCAATAATCAATTAACATTTTAGACTCATGATAAAAGAGATAAAATCTATCCCTTTAGCCACCTTCTTGTCCCAACTCGGACATAAGCCGACAATCATAAAAGGCTGTAAATGGTGGAATAAGTCGCCACTGCGACAGGAACACACGCCATCGTTCAAGGTTCAGACCGACCTCAACTGCTGATATGATTTCGGCATCGGCAAAGGGGGCAACATCATCGACCTTGCCGCAGAGATGTATCAGTCGCACGACCTGCGCTATCTGATGGATTGCATAACCAAGCGTTGTGCCGTACCATCGCCGCAGACAGTCGCTTCTTCTTTTGGTCAGCGACACTCTGCACCGAGTTTCACAGACATCGAAATCATGCCATTGCGGAGCCGCGCACTTGTCGCTTACCTCCAAGAGCGTGGCATCCCGGCACAGATTGCAACCGAACACTGCAGGCAGGTTCATTACAGTTGCCGAGGCAACCGATACTATGCGGTTGGTTTCGCAAACGAGAGCGGCGGGTACGAGCTGCGCAACAAATATTTCAAAGGATGCATCGCACCCAAGGACATCAGTCTGCGACGCATCCGAGATGGCCCGACAAACGAAGTTGCCGTGTTCGAAGGGTTCATCGACTATCTGTCATGGCTTACAATATACGGAAGACCAGACATGGATGCCATCATACTCAACTCTGTCAGCAATGTCGGCAAGGCAATCCAGCACCTCCATGATTACGGAGCAATCCATTGCTACCTTGACAACGATGATGCCGGCTCAACTGCGATGACAAAGTTGTCTGACAAATTTGACTCGATTGTCATTGACCACCGTAATGCATACCTAGGCTTTGCTGATATTAACGATTACCTGAGAGCCGTGCAAGGATTAATTCATTAATGAATCAATTAATGCATTAATGAATCGTTTAATCGATTAATTCATGGTAGATGGCTGAACGTGGTAAAAAGCTACAGGGATATGTACCCAAAGGAAAGCGGCATATACCTCTATCTATATACACGTCTTTATACATATACCTGCAATCAGCCATATATAGATGAGTCTGTGACAACTCATACATACACATTGTCATATTATAACTCACTCATTGTAGTGATAACGTTATAGTCCACTGTAGACAGATACCACGATACGGCAGCCGGAAACCGTGCTGCTGAAAACTCCGAAGACCTATCAGAAGTAAGGGGAGCGAGTTTATGTTTTCGTGATATAAATATCCCCGAAAACGCCCCGCTCCCGATGGTCACAAAATCAAACATTTAATACGCTAAAATTATGAAGAAGATAAATAGCACACCAAAGGTGGGACGCCCCAAGCTGACCGCCGACAAACTGAAATTTATAACCGTACCGGTAAAGTTCGACCTTGACCGATACGAGAAGATGATGAACAAGGTTGCCGTCAGCGGCATGAACCGTTCGGAATACATCCGTCATTCTTCCACCCATTGCAAGGTGGTGCCGAGGTTGACACCTCGCGACCTGAAAGCAATTCGCGACCTGCAAGGCATAGCCGAGAATCTAAATCGCGTGGCCAGATTCTGTGCTGCCATTCTCAAAGGCGGAGAAAACTCCAATGTGCGTCGTACCCTCGATGAGATGATGGAATGCAAGAACTTTGTTCTCATGCTTATCAACAACTACCGAAATACCCCGGCTGCTTATGATGGCGAAGATAGTTAAGAACACAAGTTTTCGCAAATGCGTCAACTATGTGACCCGTGCGGAAAAGGATAATCCTGACGGTTCGCCCTGCAATGAATGGCGTTTGTTAGCAACCGAGGGAGTGCCGACTTACGGAGGAAGGGAAGAAATGATTGCCACTTTCATGGATAATCTTTCGTTGAAACCTGATACAGAAAAGCCGTGCGGACACTTCTCTCTGAACTTTCTTGAAGAGGATGCACCACTCATTAATGATGAAATCATGGTAGAAATCGCCGCCAAATATATGGAACGGATGGGCTACGTTGATACTCCTTATATAGTAGTCCGGCACTTTGACAAGCCCCATCCGCACTTCCATATTGTGACGAGCCGGATAAACAATCATGCCGAAGTCATATCCGACAGCAACGACTTCAACCGAAACCAAGACGTTTGTCTTGACCTCACAAAGGAGTATGGTTTGCATATCTCCGAGGGAAAGAAGAAGACAAATGTCAATAGGCTGAGGAATGGAGAAAAGATTCGTTATGAGATATTCCATATCGTTGATGACACATGGAACGACAAATCCATATCCTCGTTTGAACAGTTCGAAGCACGGTTGAAAGCCAGTGGTGTCGATGTGGAATACAAGTACCGTAACGGCACAAATGAAGTGCAAGGACTCTGGTATGTTCACAAAAGAAAGCGATTTGCTGCCTCGAAGATTGACAGGCGTTTCAGTTACGGCAATATCACCAGACATATCGCTGAGAACAAACAGAAGCAACCGCATCCCAAGTCAAGCTACCTTTACGCTGACGGCACAATCAAACCCATTTCACGTTATATGGGAATCGACCTCACGCCTCAGCAACAGAATGACTATGTCGCAGGTCGCTCTGTCCGTCTTGATGTTTGTATCGATGGATATTCAGGGACGATATACCTGAAATTCAATCCTCAGACATTGAAACCTCGTACAAGTCTGACGGATCCGGATGCGCCCTCGCAATCGGTTTCCAATATAAGTGATTCTATTTCTCATAGCGCAACAGCCGATGCCCCAATAGAGGAACAAGGATTCGCAGGAGGTGGCGGCTTGACATGGCCGGAGTTCAAGGCCGCTCATCCCGAACTTCCGCCACATGTAGCCCTGCAACGCTTCAAAGCCATCAAGCGAGGCCAAGACCCCAATAAAATCGGCGGCGGAATGCACATGTAATTGATTTATCTTAACAAGGCCAGCCCCAGACTTCGCGCCGGTGGCTGGTTCTTTTTGTATAAACGAAAATGAGTTGTCAATCGATGCTAATGTCGGATATTCTTTGAATCAATCCTTTGCGATAACTTCGAGAAATAGGTATTGATTTGGCATTTGAAAAGAATATGGTATTCCCCTCAATACGGAGGATACGATATAGGTTGGCTATATAAGATTTATGAACCTGCATAAATTCTTCTTTAGAAACCATCGAAAGAAAATCCTTGAGTTTCATTCTTGTGGTTATACATCCGGTAGTTATGAAAACTTTTAGATAATTCTCCATCCCTTCTACATACAAAATGTCCGCTATTGGAACTCGCTGATTACCACGATTAACTTTAAGTAACAACACTTTTGACAGTGCACTGCGAGAAGATTTATAGGTTCTAGAATCCCTCGCCTTTTCAACTGCCCTTAAAAATCGGGTGAAAGACACTGGCTTTAAAAGATAGTCTATTATATTTAACTCATAACCTTGTAAGGCGTATTCTTCGTAGGCCGTTATGACAATAATCTCCGCATCAATTTTTGATGACGCAAGATATTCAAATCCCGACATATTTGGCATTTCAATATCTAAAAAAATGATGTCGGGATATTCTTCAGGAGTGGCATTCTTAAGATATTGGTCTAAATCCAATACACTTTCAAATCCGGCCACACAATCAAGCCAGTCAATCTTTTCGATATAACTTTCTATGCCTTTTCTAGCAATAAATTCATCTTCAACAATTACGCATTTCATTACTTTTCAATTTATCGGACGTTGTACAATTCCAAAACAGCTGAAAAATCTTTATCCGTTTTTGATGTTTCCAACCTATATCCATTCTCTCCATAATAAATAATGAGTTGCTGTCTTAGATTCTTAAGCCCAACACCTCCGCCTGATACCTTTTTTATATGAGAGTCCAGGAAAGAATTTTTCACACAAAATATGAGATGACCTTTTTCTGTTAACTTCATATCAATATTCACAATCTTGTTTCCGGAAACATGCTTAAACGCATTCTCTACCAAAGGCATCAACAAATAGGGATATATACAAACTGGCTGCTGAGGTTTTTCAAATCCAGTATTGATAGATATAGAATCGCCAAACCTTAAGCGATATAATTCTATATAGCTTTCAATAACGGAAATTTCGTTTGATAATGGAACCATTCCTTCGGACGTATAAAGTTGTCGACGCAACAGATTCGACAAATGTTCAAGGGCTCCACGCGCAGTTTCATTTTCTTCACTTATGCTGAAATATATGGTATTTAGAACATTAAACAGGAAATGAGGTCTGTATTGAGCTTGAAGTAATTTTAGATTAGTAGAAAGATTTTCGTTCTGGATTCTCTCATTTTGAATACAAAGGTCGGTATAATGACGTTCTAAAACAGTATTTTTAAGCCATGAATATATCCACACATTCATAAGCATGACGATTACTCCGGGAGCCATGATTTCTGTAATAGTCATACTCCGATTCTCTGCGAAATGAGAAAGCCACATTATCGCTCCAGTCAGTATGACAGGAAATAACAAAACAATCAGATACTCAGATACCACTGACAGTTTATGTTTAATAACTTTGTTGGCAAATTTCTCGTTCAGGTAAAATAGCAAATAAGAAAAGATTACTATTCCAAGAAGCTCTATAGAGATAAACAGAAGCGAATGGGTCAGGTAATGGCCCCCATTGGGCACATCGTTAGAAATCCTTATCAAGATGAAAAGGATTGATGCAGAAATTAATGGTAACCACCAAGGATATATGGGTTTCTTCATCGATGTCAACTGTTAGAATTACAAATTTACTCGTTTTATCTCATCAATTAAAAAAGACTCTCCATTTTTGCTTTCACGAAATTTTTTGGAGGAAAAATTAAAACCGAATGACACACCAACCTGCCTCATCGTTTCGTAGTCATATTCAGAGATAAAACCTCGTTTCCCAGATAATTCTATTTCTGTATTCATCCGTTTTGTGTTAAACACATCATTCACAAAAAGAGAAACGTAACCTTGCCCCTTCCAAAAAGATTTTTTGATTCCTGCATTAACAAACCCCATGCCTTTAATAGTTGCTTGACCATATGCTATACGGCCTCTCCATTCTCCAGAAAGCTCGATTGTCCATCCAAGTGGCATGAGAAACTGATTTTTACAGTCTATAAATGGAGTGAATTTTTGATTGTCTTTAATGTTGATATTATCAGCAAAACAATATTTCTGATACATTCCAGTGAGGTTTAATGAAGTGTTCAACCAATTGAACGGGCGAACATTGTACGCTGACAATGTGAGTGATATCTGAATGTGATTCTTAATGTTTTCAGGAGAGATATAGAGGATTTTATCCGGTATCTCTCGATAACATTTAACTATAGCATCTTTGTTTAATGAAAGATTGAATAACGCTCTTAGCCATGAGCCGTGAGAAAATCCTGTTATAATGTTGTGAGACAGCGATGGTTGAAGATTGATGTTGCCGCAAGTGTGTGTTATATCATCAAAGATATAAATAAATGGATTAAGGTCAGCATAATTAGGCCGGTTGATACGTTGGGTATAGCCCAACATTAGATTGTTATTCTCATTTATTTCCATGGAAAAGTTAATAGATGGAATTACGCGGAAATTATGCGTTGAATAATTGTCTTTACTATTTGCTTCATTTCCGGAAAATGTGCTCCACGTGTTAGTTTGTTCTGCACGCATACCGACCGATGTTCTGACTCTATTCAAGGAGAAAGTGCCCTCAGCATAAACGGCATTAACATTCTCATGATAACGAAATGATGAATTAAGTTGGTCTGCCGCCGAAATATCGTCAGGTAGAAGACCGTCATACAAACCATTACTATTTATAAAGATTTGAGTGGTTTTAGCACCTGCTGACAAATCCCAACTTCCTAACGCCTTGCGGAGAAAATCAAAACTCACAACATAGCCGGTAGATGTTCCGCCCATTTCGCCGTAAACATTGGATGAAATTCCACTCATCATGTTTTGATCGTCCTTCGTTCTATAATTGAAATAGTCGAATCCTAAATCCAATATTCCATTTTGATTTAAAAAGCTATGTTTTATAAAAGCATTCCCAACAATGTTGCTATAATGGCTTACCAACTCATTGGTGGATGATGTTTTAGTACCTAATGAAATAATATGATTATTCATTTCAGCAATTTCATCCCTATTAAACCAATTTGATGAAATCGATACACCCGCATTCCAATCGGGAGTTATATCATATTCTAATGTAACGGACAAGTTGTGAATCCGGTCGCGTCTATGACGTTGGTATTCCTGCTCCATTTTGTTTTCGACACCTAAATAAGGGCGCTGAGTTATGAGCTCGAACGGATTCTTATTGGCAATAAACGAATAGTTGGCGTTGAGTATCAATCTATCTGAAGAATATCCGCCAAATATATTTGCGATACACCGTTTCGCCACCCAACCGAGCCCTGTCATATTTATACCGGCTGTAGTGCCCTGTTCTCGTTTTTTTGAAGTTCTTAAATTCAATATCAATGATGAAGATGACGCTTCGTTCTTCGCAGAAGGTGCTGAAATAATTTCAACTTTCTCAATGGTTCGTGCCGGTTCTGATTTAAGATAATTGACCAAAGCCTCACTCGTTAGAATGCTTTTGCGTCCGTTTACTGTTAATGAAATTTCCTTTTGTCCATTAATCCATATCTCGCCGTTATTGTCGACTGTTATTCCCCCTATTGAGTTTAAGACATCAAATATGCTGCCTGTGCTTCCCACCACAGAAGAGGTCGGATTAAATGAGATCTTGTCGGCAGTCACAATAGCATCAGACTGTCGTACCGTTACAACTACTTCATTTAAGTTGTAGGTGTAGATTGAATCACCTTCACATGGCTCCAAACCTTGTGCATAAACGTCAGTTAAGACTAATGCAGCCATCAATATTGCTATTATCGAATATAGTTTATTCATTCTCATATTATTTTCCGGCAAAAATACCATGCGAAAGCGATACCTAAAAATTTTAGTGACCACCCTATAATAATCTGTGATATCCTGCAACAAGCGGGCACCCTGGCATCCCAATTTGGTTTGGTTCGGGCTTTATATATGCCCGTATAAACCCAAACCAATATATATATATTGAGGCTGGTGAAAAGAAGAATGAGGTATTGCTTTCTTGTTTGCCCAGCAGTATCCATAGAGTTGCCATCTCCGGCATAACTAAGCATGGAGAGGGTGGGTGCTGTCGTTAAAAATATATAAAAACACCCAACTTTACAGATTTGGGTGTAAAATTGGGTGTTAATTTTGTAATTACTTGATATTCAAGCAAGTTTGCGGAGAGGGAGGGATTCGAACCCCCGGAGGTGT
>DAAL01000164.1:0-12900 GCA_001701065.1 Bacteroidales bacterium GP4 | reverse complement strand
CAAGACCGCCGCAATCGACCACTCTGCCACCTCTCCAGTTAAAGTGCGTGGTGAATTACGGGTGCAAAGGTAGGGGTTATTTTTGAACTGTGCAAGCTTTTCCAGATTTTTTTGATGGTTCAATGTGTTTTTTGTGCATTTTCCGGCGGTGAAGCATATTTTGGCGGCAATGTATGCCTCTTTTTTCGATTACAAGCCATTTTTGAGAGAATATTGTTATATATTTGTAACCATAAAACAAAAATGACTACATTATGAAATTAGCAGAAGCGTTAAGCCGCCGAGCCCAACTCACTGAGAGCATCGGTCAACTTAAGACTCGACTTAAGGATTGCATGAAAATCCAAGAAGGTGATGATCCTGTAGAACTTCCGGAGGATGTCATTGCTGAACTTGACAAACAGTTATCAGAACTTCAGAATCTGATATACAGAATAAACATGACAAACAGCATTACTGAAGTTGACGGTAAAAACATCACCCTCATGCTTGCCGAGCGTGACAAGTTAAGCCTTAAGACAAACATACTCGGCGACGCATTGCGCCATCTCACCGAACGCGAGGACCGCTACAACCGTAATGAGATAAAATATGTGCGATGTGTCGATGTCAAGGATTTCCGCCATCTTTACGACCGGAATGCTGCCGCATTGCGTGAACTCGACCTTAAGATACAAGCTCTCGGCTGGACCACAGAGCTGATTTAGATGACTTGCATTCTTCTGTCGTGGCGGAAGTGGCGGCGCTGCAAATTTTTCTTTAGCATGGTGCCGTTAGGTCAGCGGAAATTTGCAAAGGGCAGACCCGGCATTGCGCACAAGAGCATTGAGCAATATCCGTATTACGGATAAGCATTAAGCAATACCACGCAACGGTCACACCCCATGGCGGAAGAATGCTTTTTTCGACATTACAATCCCGGTTATCGGAACTTTAAAATAGAAACAGGGATGCAGCCCGCAATGGACTGCATCCCTGCTATATATGAGGTAGATAGATGTTGACTGATTAGTCTTGAACAGCTGCTACGCCCGGGAGAATCTTACCTTCGATAGCCTCAAGAAGAGCACCACCGCCGGTAGAAACATAAGATACTTCATCAGCAAGACCAAACTTGTTGACACAAGCCACAGAGTCACCGCCGCCTACGAGTGAGAAAGCACCGTTGTCAGTAGCTTTCACAATAGCGTCAGCGATTGCGCGAGAACCCGCGGTGAAGTTGTCGAATTCAAATACTCCGGCAGGACCGTTCCAAAGGATAGTCTTGGAAGGAACGATAGCTGCGGCAAATGCCTTGCGAGTTTCGGGACCTGCATCAAGACCTTCCCAACCGTCAGGTATGTCATTTGACGGGCAAACGATGGTCTTGGCATCGTTGCTGAACGAATCAGCTGCTACGCAGTCAGTGCCGAGGATAAGGTTAACGCCTTTTTCTTTAGCTTTCTTGATGATGTCAAGAGCGAGATCAAGCTTGTCGTCCTCTACGATAGAATTACCAATCTTGCCGCCCTGAGCCTTTGCAAAAGTGTAAGTCATACCACCGCAAAGAATCAAGTTGTCAACTTTATCCATGAGGTTTTCGATGATACCAATCTTGGTTGATACTTTAGAACCACCCATGATAGCGGTAAACGGACGCTTGATGTCCTTAAGGATATTGTCAACAGCCTGTACTTCTTTTTCCATGAGGAATCCGAGCATCTTGTCCTCTTTGTTGAAGTAGTCAGCGATGACAGCTGTAGAAGCATGTTTGCGGTGAGCAGTACCGAAAGCGTCGTTTACGTATACATCAGCGTAGCTTGCAAGTTTCTTTGCAAATTCTTTCTGACGTTCTTTCATTTCTTTCTTTGCTGCATCGTAGCCTGGGTCGGTCTTGTCGATACCTACAGGCTTACCTTCTTCTTCAGGATAGAAACGGAGGTTTTCAAGAAGGAGCACTTCGCCCGGTTTAAGGTTAGCGGCAGCTTCTCCGGCGTTAGCGCAGTCAGGAGCGAATTTCACGTCGCGACCAAGTGCTTTAGCTACATCGTCCTTAATCTGTGAAAGAGAGAATTTAGGATTAACTTTGCCTTTAGGCTTGCCCATGTGGGACATTATAATCAGACTTCCGCCATCTTCGAGAATTTTCTTCAAAGTGGGGAGCGCACCACGAATACGGGTGTCGTCAGTGATTTTACCATTTTCGTCCAAAGGTACGTTGAAGTCAACGCGAACGATTGCCTTTTTGCCGGCAAAATTGTAATTGTCGATCTTAGCCATTTCTGTTATATTTTTAATTTGGTTATTTATTTTGGTGCAAATATAATCTATTTCAGCGAATAATCACAGTGAAATTTAGCTAAATTATGTGATTCTCTCTTAGTAGATGTTCCATCTCCTGCTGAAGCTTCTTGGCTTCTTCCCCTGCTCTTTCAGCGAAATCGGCATCTTGCGAAGCATAGATGATGCCGCGCGAAGAGTTTACAAGCAGTCCGCAGTCATCGATGATGCCATACTTCACCACTTCCTGAAGGCTTCCGCCTTGCGCGCCCACCCCCGGGACGAGCAGGAAGCTTTTCGGCGCATAGCGGCGTATATCAGTAAACATTTTGCCCTGTGTGGCACCTACCACATACATCATTTCATCCGATGTAGCCCATTGCTGGGAAGTGGAAAGCACATGTTCGAAAAGCCGCATTCCGTTCTTGTCTTCAATCATCTGGAAATCATGAGAGCCGGGATTGGACGTGAGGGCAAGAAGAATCACCCATTTGCCTTCATAGCCCAGGAACGGAGTCACGCTGTCCTTGCCCATGTAAGGAGCCACGGTGATTGAGTCCACGTCGAGATGCTCGAAGAAGCTGCGTGCATAGAGCTGCGAGGTGTTGCCTATGTCGCCGCGTTTAGCGTCAGCTATAATAAACTGGTCAGGATAATTCTCTTTCAGATATTTAATGGTATCCTCAAGAGCTTTCCATCCTGCTATGCCAAGTCTTTCATAGAAGGCGAGGTTAGGCTTATAAGCCACGCAGTAAGGGGCAGTGGCATCGATAATCGCCTTGTTGAATGCGAATATGGAGTCACTGTTTTTTTCAAGGCATGAGGGAAGTTTCTTGATGTCAGTGTCAAGTCCCACACACAAGAATGATTTTTTGCGCTTTATATTGTCGACAAGTTCAGTTCTTTTCATTTTATGTCGTTATATAGGTTTATAATTCTGATTCTTTTAGCTTTTCGGCATTCTCAGCCACAATGAGTTGGTCTATGCAGTCCTGGATATCGCCGTCCATGAATCCGTTGAGATTATATATGGTGTAATTGATTCTATGGTCGGTGATTCGTCCCTGGGGATAGTTGTAAGTACGTATTTTAGCCGAACGGTCGCCGGTCGACACAAGGGTCTTGCGGCGTGAGGCTATGTCATCTATGTATTTTTGGTGCTCCTTATCGTAGATAAACGTTCTCAGGCGGCTCAATGCGCGCTCTTTGTTTTTAGGCTGGTCACGGGTTTCGGTACACTCAATAAGAATCTCTTCGGACTCCCCGGTTATAGGATTCTTCCACATGTAGCGCAGACGCACGCCCGATTCCACCTTGTTTACATTCTGACCTCCGGCACCGCCGCTTCGGAATGTGTCCCACTTGATTTCGCCTTCGTTGATTTCCACATCGAATTCTTCCGCTTCGGGAAGCACGGCAACAGTGGCGGCTGAAGTGTGCACACGACCTTGGGTCTCGGTGGCAGGAACACGCTGCACACGGTGCACGCCGCTCTCGTACTTTAAGATGCCGTACACCCCTTCGCCTGACACGGAAAACACAATTTCCTTGAATCCTCCGGCAGTGCCTTCGTTAAAGCTTGTCACAGCCACGGTCCAGCCTTTGGATTCGCAGTACTTTGAGTACATTTTGAACAAGTCGCCGGCAAAAATAGCAGCTTCGTCTCCGCCTGTGCCTCCTCGAATCTCCACAATAGCGTTTTTGGAGTCCTCGGGGTCAGCCGGGATAAGCATCAGTTTGATTTCTTCTTCCAGTACAGGGATTCGTGCGCTTGCCTCGTCTATTTCTTCTTTAGCCATGGCACGGAGTTCCTCGTCGTTTTCGGTGTCGAGCATTTCCTTCCCTTCCCTGATATTGTCGAGCAACGTTTTGTATTGTCGAGTAGCTTTAGTGAGTTTTTCAAGATCCTTATATTCTTTAGTCAACTTCACATAACGTTTCATATCGGCTATCACCGATGGATCGGTAATAAGAGTGCTCACTTCTTCAAAGCGTGATTCTATGCCGTCAAGTCGTGAGAGTAATGAGTTCTCGGCCATCGTTTTTAGGGGTTCTTTAAATTTTTTGCGAAGTTACAAAATTTCCCTTGAATTTCATATAGTATCATTGAGGTAATTGCGACTGAATATCGCCGAAAGTCAAAAATAATAACTAATTTTGCACTATGTTTGATAGCAAATTACATACTAAAAGATACCCGATAGCCATTGTGCTGCTACTTGTGTCGGCATTGGCGATTTTTACGGTTTTAACATCCCGGATACCAAACTCTTGACAATACGTACATTTACGTAACCCCGACTCTTTGGGAAGCCGGAAATCCGGAACTTCGCTCCACCCTTCGTCACCGCATAGGCTTGAACCTATATTATAAGAAATTCATTCTTCAAAGCTCTTTCACAATGAACCATAGGAATGTTGCGTCAATCTATCGTCATGATGATAATGACCATATCAATGTGGTGCAACCAATCAACCTGCCTGACTATAATTCATTCCAACTTGTGGCTGTCCAGCAGATGGATTTCGGATTATGGCATCCTACGTTGCAGGGCGTTTTTTATGTTCAGAATCTGAAATATGGTTCACCCGAAAGAAAATACGGTAAACCTCTTTATACGCTATCCCTTAACAACCGATTTGATATACCGGGCGGTTTTTATGCCTATCTTAACCTATTCTGGCTCGGGACGGGTAATCAGGATGTGGTTTATAGTCGCGGCACATGGCAAACTTCGGTTACGGTGAATAAATCATGGAATAAATGGACATTCATATTAGCGGCGAACGATATATTTAACACATGGTGTCAACGGTTTAACACCTGCACAAATACCGTCGATTATTCATCGCACATCAAAGGCGCGTCCCGCTCTATCTCATTAAGCATACGATACACCCTCAACACCGCAAAAGGAAAATACAAAGGAAAAAACTCCCGCCAAGACGAAATCGACCGCCTGCAACCCTAACTGCATCTACAAAATTTATTTCTATCTAAATTTTGCGCGTGCGACAATTCGGCATAAAAAGGATGGGATGACCGGGAGCATTTCTTGGTAAAGATTCGGTCATCCCATCAGGGAGTGCAGGGTTACTTTACATTAAAATTAAGGAGGTAGCATGGGAGCAATTCCTGCACCGTCAAAAGCACCACATAACATTCAGTGTAGTTAGGATCCCGTGGTAGAAGAGGAATTATATGGTGCTCCTATAAGATTTCTATTTATTGTTCCTAATGTTATTTTGTTTATGATTGTTAAATAATGTTCAAAACTACAGATAATAATTCAATTCTCCAAATAAATTTATAATTATTCTACTAAATGTGAATAAAAGTATGATTTTTTGATATAATCATACCAATTTTAAGCCCAAAGCACAAGAATGGCAGCAGGCGACACTGAAG
Source organism: Bacteroidales bacterium GP4 (assembly GCA_001701065.1). Taxonomy (GTDB): domain Bacteria; phylum Bacteroidota; class Bacteroidia; order Bacteroidales; family Muribaculaceae; genus Muribaculum. Next base: position 7,232 of record DAAL01000164.1, on the reverse strand, counting down.
TTTTTGAAGGAATCTTTACCCTACTCTATATTACAAAAACATTCATGTGTGAAGACTAATTTCATACATTATGATTATCTTTGCAACCCAAAACAGTTTTAAATCATGGCGGACTCGACTTTGCGCAAATATATTTGGCTTATCAATACCATTCTTGATGCCGGTAAATTGACCTTCAGGGAAATCAGCGAAAAATGGGACAATTCTTCATTTAATTATAAGGGTACGGAATTGTCAAAGCGCACATTCCACAATCATAGAATGGCGATTCTTACGGAACTTGGGGTTGATATTCAATGCACCTCCATGCGGGAAAACAGTCAGTATTATATTGCCAATCAGGATGAAATCGAGAAAAATGAAGTTCTTAACTGGCTTACCGACAGTATGGCTACGGAGCAGTTGCTCCTTGAAAACAAGTCAATATCCGATAAAATCGTTCTCGAACCGATTCCCGGTGGTCGCGAATGGCTGCCATTGATTTCACAAGCGCTGAGGGACAATCTGAGAATTATCTTCCAATACACCTCGTTTCATTCCCCGACGAAAAATGACACCAATAGAACATTAGAGCCGTTGTGTCTCAAACTGTTCAAGAGACGGTGGTATATGCTCGGACAAACGATTGACAGCGGTAAGCGGCTGATATTCGCACTTGATCGAATTACAAGTCTTGAACTTACCACGGAACGATTTGAATATCCGAAGGATTTTTCAGCGAAAGATTTTTTCGCTAACTTCTACGGCATCTGCTCTGATGAATACTCCAAGCCAACTCGGGTTATACTGAAATGCTACCGGGAGTTTCCCAAATACGTCAGGTCGTTGCCACTGCATCATTCACAAGAGGAACTGGAAAATGGCGATGATTTTACCACGTTCGGCTTTTATATGTCGCCAGCCTATGATTTTGTCCAAGAGATTTTAAGCCACGGGAACGATATAGAGGTTCTTACACCTGTATGGTTGCGCAGTTTTATAAAAGAAAAGACCGAGGCATTGATTGCTTTGTACAAATAGATTAAGCTATTTCAGAAAATCGTTTTCATATATGAAACGATTTTTCATACGTCCTCTCTAACTTTGCGGCATAAATAATATGGCCTCAAAGTGAACGAGAAGAAAACAAAGACGTTTGTCCGCGGCACACGCCAAGAAGTTACCGGAGTAGTTGTAAGCGATAAACTCAACCTTCCACGCTCTTATATCCAACAACTTCGGGTTCTTTTGCACCTATGGGAGAAATATGGTTATGCACAGGCTCAAATCATCTTCACAAAGGATTTCTGCAAGGGTATAAAAATGAATCTCGTCAATGTGATAGACGGTAAAATAAACTATCTTGAAATGATCAAAGGGAAAAAAGATTCGACATATCGTAATCTGAAAAGCCGGTTCAAGCGTCTCCAATGGAAAGAGAAACAACAATCAAACCAAATACAAAAAGCATTATGAACATCATTTATCTGCATAAGTTCCCCTCATCGGGTCAGTCCCACACCGCACAGAAATTTCGGGAACTGGCGGCGTACAAGTCACCAACGGCGACTTTATTATTAAAGATAACATCCTTATCCACAGAAGATGATGGCTAACATCAAAGAACGAGTCACGGCAATATTGTCCGGCATGAAACAAGGCACGTTTGAGCGGGACGAGGCCCTTGCGCTTAGTCTACTCAGCGCCCTTGCCGGGGAGAGTATATTTCTCCTCGGATTGCCCGGCGTAGGCAAATCAATGATTGCCCGGCGATTGAAACTGGCTTTTGACAAAGCTTTGGTCTTTGAATACCTTATGTCGCGGTTCTCCACACCCGACGAGATTTTCGGTCCCGTCAGCATATCAAAACTCAAGGATGAGGATTCCTACGAGCGAATGACAGCAGGGTATCTGCCGGATGCCGATGTGGTATTTCTCGATGAGATATGGAAAGCCGGTCCAGCTATCCAGAATTCACTTCTGACCGTATTAAACGAAAAGATTTATCTTAACGGAAATCATGAACTCCAGCTTCCATTGAAAGGGATAATTGCCGCTTCCAATGAACTGCCCGCAAAAGATGAGGGACTCGAAGCTTTGTGGGATCGTTTCCTGATAAGATACGTAGTCGACCCTATCATGGACAAGCAGAACTTTCTTCGCTTGCTTTCTTCTGAAGAAATCGCGGCTAAACCATCGGTTAGTAAACCGATTGATGCATAGGAATATAAGGAAATCAGGAAAGAAAGCATGAAGGTTCTTATTCCTGAGAATATTCTTGAAATAATACATTCACTCAGAGAAAAACTCAACGGAAGAGTATATGCCAAAGATGTAGTTACTAACGAGCCTGATCCAGCGAATCTGAAATATTATGTTTCAGACAGACGCTGGAAGAAAGCTGTTGGTATAATGAAAATGTCAGCATATCTTAATGGACGAAAGAATGTGGATATATCTGATTTGATGTTGCTGAACCATATTCTATGGAATGACGAAAGCTGCATATCGGTAATCCGACAGACTATATCAGAAACTATAGTGGCAAGTCTGTTCCGAGAGATATTGAATCAATATAAGAGTTTTAAACGTCACGCTAATGTCAAGCGCGATGAAGTGCGGCTTTATACACCTGACCGAAAACATTATATCGTCAAATGCGATGACACTCCGTTGAAAATCACAATCACAGATTATAAACGGATGAAGGCATCTCCCGACGAAGTATTCTTCGGGTCAGAAACAACCGACAACACTATTCTGTTCCGCTCACGAGGTCAGTTTGTTATGCGATTTGTGAAAGAAGGCGTAATCTGTATCAACCACTACAATTACTCTCTTCGCACAGAGACCGACAATCAGCTCAATATGGACTTTATCGCCGAGGCAGGATGCTCAGTTGATAGTATTGCCAACAGTTTATTTTTGGAGATGAGCCATAACATATTTATCGAAAGTTCCAAGATATATACTTCTTTGAAAGATGTGATTGCCATCTATAGGGCAAGAATGGATACGTTATGATGTTGAAACAGCATATAAAATATCTGCGTCGCGTCATCGGACTTGCTGCAAGGGTCAAAGACGGTGCAATGCTGCTGGAATTAGTAGCGGGGATAAGGACTGCTAAAACCGGCATATATCAGATGATACGGAATATTGTCTGCGATTCACGTTTCTACAGCGTGGTGGAAGACGATACGCTATGGAAAAACTATTCGGCGGCGGTCATAGGTCATTTCATAGACTCTCTGACTTTTGAAGACTGGCAGGACGATGAAATGCGCACAGGCAAAAAAGAGGATTTCCTGAATGACTGGCTCACAAAACATATTATGCCGATAAGCGAGGAACAACAGAAACAAGTCATCACGTTGCTAAAGTCACATAATCAAGATGATAGTAGCATTAGTAAAGAGGAGGAAGAAGATGCTGATTCTCCCGGTCAAGATGAGGAGATTGAGTTGGGAATTATTGACAAGACTAACGGCTCATCTAATATCGGTCAGAATTTGCCCGAGGAGCTCAAGAATTATATTGCCAACATCCGCTTAAATGCGGCAGGCACAGGCTCTGAAAGTCATGAGGCGAAGGCTCAATATCTGCAGCAACTCGATCCTACAATAGTGGAATTGGCAAAGAAGATTGGTCGGGGTACTGGAAATGTCGGTTACATTTCCGGTAGATTCCAGACGGCAGCGAAGAGCGATATAAACGGCATAACTGTCGGCAACGACCTTAATTCACTGTTACCTGCAGAACTTGCTATGTTAGGGAACCGAAATACTGAAAACATTTTCTATCAACGATTCGTGCAAAATCACCTACAACTGTTTTCATCGGCTTCTCAATCACATGAAAAACCTAAATCGCAGAAAGGACCGATTTATATTTGCGTGGATACAAGCAGTTCGATGACAGGAGAGCCGGAGGTGATTGCCAAAACTTTGGCTTTGGCGATTGTTATTGTCGCGCAGCGGGACCAACGCCCTGTTTGTATGATAAACTATTCGTATAATCTCTCCTTTTTTATCTTGACCGACCTCAGATTGCAAAGGAAGAAATTTCTCTCATTCCTTTCTCACTCGTATGGTGGAGGGAATGACGAAAACAAACTATTTGACTTTATTTTCACGAAAATGCCAGACAAGCCTCAATACAGGCAGTTTGCTACGTCATTTGAAGGTGCCGACATTTTGGTCATTTCCGATTTTGAATGGAGTCCTATTTACGATAAAAACAAGAAACTGATTGCCGAGGCACGGATGGACGGGATGAAGTTTTATGGGCTTGGAATACACACAAGAGAATATCAGCTTGACAATATTAACGACCCTGATGATGATTGGATGGACGGATACAGATTTCTGAAGCGGTGTGATTATCGCTATATATATGATAAAGGCAAAGTTGTAGAATATTTTGAGTGACCGAAGATATTATGAGATTGAAAATGCGACTTGAAGATGCGATGGTGTATGTTCTCGCCACCGCCGGATATGGAATGACGACCCGGCGAATAGCCGAGGTTATCAATCGTGAGCGGCTTCATTTGAGAGTAGATGGGAACCCGGTCACCGACAGGCAGGTCTATGCCGCTGTATGCCGGAACCCGCAGACTTTTGTCAAGGCAGGAGGCAGGATATTGCTTGCCATGTGATTTTACTCTGAGATGTATAGAGAATTGCAACACGTTGGCGTTTACATGAAAAAATGGTGGGATTGAATTTTTTTCAATCATGTATCGCAGTTTGATACACAATGGTGATAATTTTGCAGTGTAACCATTAAACATCAAGAATATGGAACCTATCACAAACAATGAGTTTCTTAACTCCGTCCTCGAGGCAGAGGCATGGAAAGAAGTATCCGAGAGAGAAAGCCTCAGCATGTCGATGCTTGAGAAATTTGCCGACAAGCTCGACTGGGAAGAAGTCAGCGGCAACCATGATGTCCTTTGGACAGTAGATGGAATCTCGAAATATGCCGGCAAAATCAATTGGGATGAATTTTCCCGCTCATGCTCGGACTACATTATCTCTGAGACTACACTCCGTAAATTCGCCGACAAATGGGATTGGAAAAATCTCTCCAATCGCGATGCCCTCTACAACAACTGGAGTCTCCTCGAAAAGTTTGCCGACAAGGTCGACTGGGGAGAAGTCATCAACAACTGGAACATAGAAAAGCCGATTGAGTTTATCGCTCACTTCCAGCAGTATATACCCATGACCAAGCTAAAGGATTCCCGTCTGTGGGACGCAATGGTGGAAGCCCGCGCAAAACGACTGATCCAGGAAGCAATCGGCATCGATTGATACAAAAAATTCTCCGCTACGCAGATACATTGCGTAGCGGAGTCGTATCTTTGCCGCCGAATTTCAGTAGCAATTTTGAAATCCATACAAAATCAGCTAACTTTGTGGTCGTAATTACACAGATAACACGAAATTAACAATGCAGACACTGCAACATAACATATCGTCAATGCAGGTTCGCCGATGCTACCGAAGCTTCGACTTATATAGCTATAGAAGTTACCGAAGTATGCACAGTGGATTGTCCGGACGATATTTATGCAGAGTCTGCGAAAGTTAGTATTCAACTCAAAGACTATAAGGATTAGGTCGGGAAGTCCACACTGTGCTTTCCGATTTTTTGTGCCCTGTTGCGGATAATCCTTATGTCACGGCATGGCACCTCAACTCAAAGTTAAATCATGAACAAAGAAGATTATTATCGCAGCCATGCCAGTAAACAAAAATGCACTTATAAGATACAGAACCATAGACCGGTGCCTGAGGAACAAGTACAGGCGGTGGACTCTGGATGACCTCGTGGAAGCATGTTCCGACGCTTTATACGATATGGAAGGCATAACCAGAGGCGTTTCCGTCAGAACGGTTCAAGCAGACATTCAGGTAATGAGGTCAGATAAACTCGGATACGAAGCCCCGATTGAGGTTTACGACAGCAAATACTACAGATACGCCGATGATGATTACTCAATTTCTAATTCTCCTCTTGACTCTGATATGTGTAATCTCATTTCCGATGCCCTCGACAAATTGAAACAATTTGAGACCATCTTGCCGGTTAATGAACTTGGGGAAGTAAAGCATAAACTTGAACTTCTCTTGGAGAAGGCATAGTAACAACGGCTTTGACAATATTGCGAATGTGCAGTTTGTCAAAGCCTTTTTTCTGTACTTCCGGCAGGATTCGAACCTGCGACCCTCACGTTCGTAGCGTGACGCTCTAATCCTCTGAGCTACGGAAGCAAATTTTGTTGGGGCGGTAAGACTCGACTCGGTACAAGGAGATGGCCGATAGGCAACCTACGATGTCCGAAGACGGGAGATTTTTCCGCAATGCGGCTCAAGGAACTCCAGTCTTATGCAATAGCCGCTATGCGGCACCCCATTATTTCTCTTTTGGTACTGCAAAGTTAGACAGGCCTAATGCAGCCTATTTGCGTAGCTAAGAAAAATCTCAAAAAAATCTTTTTTGTCCGCAGTATTATTGTTTAGGACTTCTCAAAATTTATTAGTATATTTGCATTAGTTACAATATGTCAATATTCGAGAATTGCTCATCATCACCGAATAAAAGAACAGCAAATAAACCTAAATAGGAAATATCTCATTTTAGAGACTGTTGCCGACAAATTAGAAATCGTATAAAGTCTATGTTTTTAGATTTAACAAAAGCAAGAAAGTTATTGAGTAACACTCATCCAACAGTCAGACTATGCGACTGGGAAAATTGGGGGAATTGGTACTATCATTATTATTTCCAACTACAACCTGAAGGATATCCAGACGGCATTCACTTTGAGTATCATATACCTCAAAATCCGAATAGAGCAGCCGGAAAAGGAGTACTTGAATTTCATCTTGAGCCTCATTCCGAAGAGGATATTATAAAGTTTAAAAATATCGGTATCAAACTTATGCATTTGCTGTATGATAATACCAATGTTGAGCCTGCAAATCGAAATAATAAGATTCCCGTAGATACATTCATCTTTCTTGATGAAGGCATAGAATCTGAATCGCAACTGATTGAAGTATTTGAAAAATTCTATTATTTGATTGATTCGCACGTAAGGGATTTGCTGACGAGTGTTACTAATGTAAAACTTGAGAGTAAGTACCCAGAACAAGAAATAGAATATAATCCGATGGGGGCATCGTCGGAAGAGGTCTCTGTACGCATCATGAACCTTGAAGAAGTCATGTCATATAAACTTA
>DAAL01000213.1 GCA_001701065.1 Bacteroidales bacterium GP4 | reverse complement strand
CCCCAGCCGTATTTTTCCTCGTCACGGTCCCACCGTTCTTCACGGTAGCCGGCTCTTTGCGCAAAGATGTGGAGGTCAGTCATCGTGAGGTAAAATGCTCCGTCCGGGCCGCGGAAAATGTGCGGGTCGCGTATTCCTTTCTGGTCGGCGATGGTGTCGCCGGCTATCACGGGATTTCCGTCGTTGAGGGCTGTGAATGTGTATCCGTCGCGGCTTATAGCCATGTGCAGGCTATGGTCTTTGTCGCTGTGGTAAACCATGAGGTAAGCACTCATGTCCTTTTCCTGCGGAGCCGCTTGTGCCGCTGCGCTTAGTCCTGCCGCTAATGCAAGAAATGTAAAGATACTTTTCATTTTTGATATATGATTTGATGGTTAGTAAGATATACAAAATTATTAAAAACCGCCGGTTAATGCAAGCAGTAACGGCAATTTCTTAGGGCACGAGCCGCCCGTTTTTTAATTCCGATATGAGCAGATTATATACATATGCAGGGCTTTCGATATATAGCCCGGTATCGTAATCTTCCAGTTTGGCAAAGGTCTCGGAATTGTGAAATGTAAAAATAGCTTCGGATAAGTCCATGCCGTCGCAATCCATCAGATATCGTACTACATCGGATGAAATACCTTCAAACAGATATTGTGCAGTGTTCCTATTCATATCTTTTTCAGCATTTTTATTGCTGCCTCCGTGTGAAAGAAATATTGAGATGTGACTTGTGAAAAAGTCAGTTCTTTTACAAATTGTTTCTCACTGATAAAATTTTCCGAGAACATACGCATCAGACGAGCTATGGTGTCGTCAGCCACAGGTCCTATGACTATGTCATAATCGTGGCTTGGCTGTGGTGTGTTAATATCACGGTTTGACATTACGAAATGCGCCCATTCCACATCGGGTGAATCGAAAATCTTTATTTTGAGTTTGTTTTTAACCGCAGCTTCCAGATTAAATTCAAAACTCGTCAATATAGGTTCTCCACGGAACATTTTGACAGTTCTGACTGCCATCCTTTCCGCTTGGTGCCTGATATTGGTCAGATAAAAACCTTTGCCGAAATCTTTGTAGGGACGGCATTTTTCAAGGTCTATCTTGTCAATGGCTATATTGGATCCGTGATACAGTATCATCGTATTTCTCCTCCATTGTTTTGGCATATGACTGTAAGGTCATCAACGCAGTCATTGAAAGAGAGCGTGTGCTCTACGTCATAAAATTCGGTAAGGAAGTTTATCCCTTTGAATCGGTTGAGGTAGTTGCTCGCTTCGCGGATTGTCAGACCATGTCTTTTCGCAAACTCAATTATTGCTGTCATTACATAGTCTATAATGTCTTTGTCCGCCCTAACTGTCGTTATTTTATTGATATGGTTGCTCATATCGCAAATTTACAAATAGTTTTTTGTATAGGAAACTATCGGGAGGGGATAATGTTCGGAAAGGGATGGGTGAAATGTTAAAAATTCAATTTTGTTTGGAATTAGACAAAATTGACTGTATATTTGCAATGTAATTATCAAAACACACAAAATAATGATGAACAACACAGTTTACTTTAACCGCGAGTGGATGGAAGCTCTTGAATGCTTAAGCGAGGAGAGCCGTAACAAAATCATCGGTGCAATCATTACCTATCAGGTCACCGGTAAAACCCCGGAGTTGGATGCCGACATGGCTATATTTGTGCTGCTGAAACTTGAAGTGGATCGACGTAACCGCCGCCTTGCTGATGCCCGTGAGAAACGCGCAGCCAAGAAAACGCAGAAAAAAACGGATGGAGAGAACGTGGAAGCTGATGCTCCGGCGGCTCCCGATGCGTCCAAGAATGAGCCTGAACCGTCTAAGTCGGCTGATAAAAATCCGCCGAAACCTGTACCGTCAGTCACCAAGAGTGCGCCTGAACCGCCTGCCGTGAAGCCTCCGCGTCCTGAATTATCGCCGGAAAAGAAAGCCGCGATAGCCGCACTGATTTCAGCTTTGCAGCAGCCTCGACCTAATCAGAAACGATAATCCGCACTGTGCCCCGATAAGTTTCCGGTGGCGTGAATGGATGCGAATCGTTACGGTTTGTCGGATTCCTGCGTGTCGTCGTTCAGTGCCCGGAAAATGATTCCTGCGCGGTGGTTTCCTACGATTTCGGCTATCTGCTGCTGTGATGCCTCGCGGATGCGCTTCACGCTTTTGAAGTGCTGGAGAAGTTGCTCCTTGGTCTTGTCGCCTATCCCCTTTATGGAATCAAGCTCGCTCACGATCTGCCCTTTGCTGCGGCGGTTTCGGTGATGGGTTATTCCGAAACGGTGAGCCTCGTCGCGCATGTGCTGGACCACCCTGAGCGATTCGGAATTCTTGTCGATGTAGAGCGGAACGCTGTCGCCCGGGAAGTATATTTCTTCAAGGCGTTTTGCGATTCCCACCACGGCGATTGTGCCTCGTAGACCTATTTCGTCCAGAGCCTCCACGGCTGCGCTTAGCTGCCCTTTGCCGCCGTCCACGACCACCAGTTGGGGCAATTCCTCGCCCTCCTCCATTAAGCGCGTGTAGCGGCGTGTGAGCACCTCTTTCATGGATGCGAAATCGTCAGGTCCTTCCACCGTTTTTATGTTGAAATGGCGGTAATCCTTCTTGGCGGGTTTTGCGTTGCGGAACACCACGCACGATGCCACGGGATTTGTCCCTTGGATGTTGGAGTTGTCGAAGCATTCTATGTGGCGGGGAAGCTCGGTGAGACGGAAATCGGCTTTCATCCGTTCAAGGGTGCGTTCGGTGCGCTTCTCAGGGTCGTGCTTTTCCATCATCTTCAGGGTGTCGATTTTGTTCTGGCGCGCATTGCGGGCCGACACGTCCAGAAGCTTCATCTTGTCGCCGCGCATAGGCACTGTATAGGTCACTCCTTCCAGTTCTATGTCGGGAAGCACAGGCACTATTATTTCGTCGTATTTAGCGTCAAGGCGGCTTTGTATTTCGGTGATGGCTATACCGAGAATCTCGGGGATTGATTCGTCGAGACGGCGTTTGTACTCAAGGGTGACGCTGCTCACTATAGCTCCCCGGCGCACGTGCATGTAGTTGACGTAGACCTCGTCATGGTCCTCGTCCACCCCGAATACGTCCACATTGTCCAGCGTCTGGCTCACGATGACGCTCTTGGACTGATAGTGCGATATCAGGTCATATTGCTCTTTAAGCACCTGCGCCTCCTCGAAACGCATCTCCAGTGAAAGCATCTCCATCTGGCTGCGCAGATAGTTCATAAGCTCATGGGTGTCGCCGTTGAGTATCTGGCGCACGTGGGTTATCATTTCAGCGTATTCCTCCTGCGACACTTTCCCCGTGCAGCATCCAAGGCAGTTCTTAAGATGGAACTCCAGGCACAGCCTACCCTTCCCTTTCTCGATGTATTCGGGCGTTATCTGATGGCGGCAGGTGCGTATCGGGTAGAGTTCGCGGATGAGGTTCAGCACGGTTTTCGCCACGCCTGTGTTGGTGTAGGGACCGTAGTATTTTGAGCCGTCCTTAAGCCTTGTGCGGGTCATGAACACCTTGGGGTAATGCTCCTTGGTGACTACGATCCATGGGTAGGATTTATCGTCTTTAAGAAGCACATTGTAGCGCGGCTTGTACTCTTTTATAAGCGAGTTTTCAAGGTTCAGCGCATCCTGCTCGGTGGGCACCACCACATATTTCATGTCGGCGATGCTGCGCACAAGCAGATTGGTGCGCACTGAGTCGTGGGTGCGGTTGAAGTAGGACGACACCCTTCGCTTCAGGTTTTTGGCTTTACCCACATAAATTACAGTCCCCGCGCTGTCATAGTAAAGATAACAGCCCGGGGTTGTGGGGAGGATGGAGATTTTCTCCTGTAGTTCCTGTGATTTCTGAAATTTTGACAAATTTTTATCTCCGTTGTTTATCGAGGCAGGGGCACGCTTGGCGTGTGTTCCTGCTTCGGTTGTAATCAATACACGATAAGCGAGGTGACTTCAGCGTCGGCGGGGAGGTTCTTTCTGCCGTCAAGGTAGCTAAGCTCAACAATGAAGTTGATGTAGACTTTCTTGGGGTTCATGCTTTTTACAAGCTCGTAACATGCCGCCATGGTTCCGCCTGTGGCAAGAAGGTCGTCATGGATTACAACCACATCATCCTCGGTGATGGCATCACGGTGGATTTCGATGATGTCAGTGCCGTATTCCTTTTCAAACTCCGCGCGCACAGTGTCGGCAGGCAGCTTGCCGGGCTTGCGTGCCGGAACAAATCCGGCTCCTATCTCGTAAGCCATGATGGCTCCGCCTATGAATCCTCGCGATTCTATGCCCACTACTTTAGTAACGCCTTTAGTGCGGTAAAGTTGTGCAAGGTCCCATCCCACGATGTGCATGGCTCGTGGATCTTTGAACATTGTGGTTAAATCCTTGAATATGATTCCGGGCTTTGGAAAGTCGAGGATGTCTCGGATTTTTGATTTAACGTATTCCATTGTTGTACGGTTTAATTGGGTGTATTATAATTATTTATTATTGTTTCACGTGAAACAATCATCTTCCTGAAAGTAGAAGAAGAATGTTTATGTCGCTCGGTGACACGCCCGGGATTCTTGATGCCTGACCTATGGTTTCGGGCTGTATCTTTTCGAGCTTCTGCCGGGCTTCGGTGGAGAGTGAAGTGATGTCGGCGTAGTTGAATTTGCCTTTGATTTTGATGTCCTCAAGGCGTTTCAGTTTCTGCGCTATCAGCTGTTCGCGGTCGATATATCCTTGGTATTTTATGAGGATTTCGGCAGCTTCCTTTATCTCGTCACGGCGATCGGAGTCAAACTTCATTACGGCGCGATGCAGCGCGTCCACGTGCGGCTCAAGGATGTCGATGCTCATTTCGGGGCGAAGCAGGAGGTCGTAGAGTTTTAATCCCTGACGAAGCGGCGAGGCACCTATCGACTCAAGGAAGGGATTGATGAGCGCGGGCTTCATGGAGAAGCCTCGGGTGAACTCGATGAACTCTTCTATCTGGCGTTTTTTGGACAGCATGAGTTGGTACCGCTCGTCGCCGGCGAGTCCTATTTCGTAGCCCAGCGGAGTAAGGCGCATGTCAGCGTCGTCCTGACGAAGGAGTATGCGGTACTCGGCGCGCGAGGTGAACATGCGGTAAGGTTCGTCCACGCCTTTTGTCACAAGGTCGTCGATGAGCACGCCTATGTAGGCTTGGTCTCGACCTAACACAAATCCATCCTTGCCCCCTACCCTGCGCGCCGCGTTTATGCCGGCGATGAGCCCTTGCCCGGCGGCTTCTTCGTAGCCGGTGGTGCCGTTGACCTGCCCGGCAAAATAGAGGCTTTCGATGACTTTGGATTCAAGGGTGTGGTGCAGCTGTGTCGGATCGAAGAAGTCGTATTCTATGGCGTAGCCCGGGCGGTAGATCTGCACTTCGGATAACGCCGGAACTGTTTCCAACGCTCTCACCTGAATGTCGAGCGGAAGCGACGAAGAGAATCCGTTGAGATAGAATTCCTGCGTGTTCTCCCCTTCCGGTTCAAGGAACAGCTGATGTTCCGTCTTGTCGGCGAATGTGACTATTTTGGTTTCGATGCTGGGACAGTAACGCGGACCGATGCTTTTTATCTGTCCGTTGTAAAGGGGTGAATCGGGAAGCCCTTCGCGGAGTATCTCGTGGGTGCGCTCGTTGGTGTAGACCGTGAAGCATTGACGCTGCTTCAACTCCCGTTTTACCGAAGGAAGATAGCTGAACTTGTGGAAATCGTGGTCGCCGTCCTGCGGAGTGGTGAGTTCCCATTTCACGCTGCGTGCGTCGATGCGCACCGGTGTTCCGGTTTTCATGCGGTCAGTGGCTATTCCGGCTTCACGCAACTGCTCGGTGAGCCCTTTTGCAGCCGGTTCGGCTACGCGTCCGCCCACAGTCTGCGCTCGTCCCACGTGCATTAGCCCGTTAAGGAATGTGCCTGCGGTGATAACTACCGCCTTGCAGGTGAATTCCACCCCCAATGCGGTTTTTACTCCTTTTACTGCGCCGTCCTCTATCTTCAGCGAGGTCACGGTGTCCTGCCACATGTAGAGGTTGGGGGTATTTTCCAGTATGCCTCGCCAAGCAAGACTGAACTTCATCCTGTCGCTCTGCGCCCTCGGACTCCACATGGCGGGACCTTTCGAGCGGTTGAGCATACGGAACTGGATGCTAGTGGTGTCAGTGACGATACCCATCATCCCTCCTAATGCGTCGATTTCACGCACTATCTGTCCCTTGGCTATTCCGCCCACGGCAGGATTGCAGCTCATCTGAGCGATTTTGTTCATGTCCATTGTCACCAGAAGAGTGGATGCGCCGAGATGAGCCGAGGCGCATGCTGCTTCACATCCGGCATGACCTCCTCCGATAACAATTACGTCGTATTCAAATTTCATTTTATTTCGTTTAGCATGTCCAATGCGTCATTTTCGTGACGCTCCATAATCTCTCTTTCACCGGGGCCTTTGTCGTTGATTCCGCACAAGTGGAGCACCCCGTGGATAATCACACGGTGAAACTCGGTGATAAAATCGCTTTTCACCGCTTCGGAATTGCTCTTTACGGTGTCGATGGATATAAACATGTCGCCGCTGATTCTACGCCCGTGGGTGTAATCGAAGGTGATGATGTCAGTGTAGTAATCGTGAGAAAGAAACTTGCGGTTGACATCGAGTATCTCCTCGTCGTCACAGAAGATGTAAGTGAGGGGACCTACGATTTTTCCGTGAGCCTCCGCCACTTTGCCTATCCATCGTTCGAGCTTGTTTTTGTCGTAATCGGGTACTTGTGAGCCATGCTCTTCCCATTCAATCATAATTCAAAAGGATATTTGATTTTAGCGCAAAAATAGCTAAAATCCCGCACTCTACCAAGTGAAAAAACGGGGGATTACGAGAAGAACACGTATGCCGCTATGACTCCTGAAATGGAGCCTACCACATCGGCAAGAAGAGCGTACGGAACAGCGTAACGAGTCTTGACCACGCCCACACTTCCAAAGTACACGGCAAGGATGTAGAAGGTGGTGTCAGTGCTGCCCTGAATCGCAGCCGACACCCGCGCAACAAATGAATCGGGTCCGTAGGCATTCATCAGGTCCACCATCATTCCGCGGCTTCCCGAACCGCTCAGAGGCTTCATCAGCGCTGTGGGAAGCGCAGCCACCCATTCGCTGTCAAGCCCCAGGAAATTGAAGCACGAGGTCATTACATCAGTGAGCACATCCATGGCACCCGATGCGCGGAACATCCCTATAGCCACGAGTATCGCCACAAGATAAGGTATGATCATGACAGCGGTCTTGAAGCCCTCTTTGGCTCCTTCAATGAAAGAGTCGTAGACATTGATTTTCTTGCGGAATCCTGCGAAAAGAAACATTATTATTACGCTGAATAACAGAATGTTGGCTATAAACGACGAGTACAGTTCCACTTCCTCCTTGGGAAGCGTCGAGAAAAACCACACTATTGAGAAGACTATAAGCGCCAAACCACCTAACCAGCTAATCATCACTCGGTTAAACAGCTTTATGCCTTGTTTAAGGCACATTGCCACTATGCCAACGAATGTGGCTATGAATGTGGCGAGAAGTATGGGCAGGAATATGTCGGTGGGGTTGCTTGCTCCCGCCTGCGCCCTGTACATCATTATGCCTATGGGTATAAAGCACAGTCCTGAAGCGTTGAGCACCAGAAACATGAGCATGGCATCGGTGGCTGTGTCCTTCTTGTCGTTGAGCGACTGCATCTCCTGCATTGCCTTTAGTCCAAGGGGCGTGGCGGCATTGTCGAGTCCGAGCATATTGGCTGACACGTTCATGAATATGGAACCCATGGCGGGATGGTTCTTCGGGATGCCGGGAAAGAGCCGCGTGAACAGCGGACTTATCATCCTGCCGAAGAATTGAATCACTCCGCCTCGTTCGCCTATTTTCATCAGTCCCATCCATAGGGATAAGATTCCGGTAAGACCCAACGAAATCTCAAATGCGTTTGCCGCCGAAGTGAATGAAGCGGACATGATGGTGCTCCATATGGAGAAGTCCCCTTCAAAAATGGTTTTTCCCAATGCGACCAAGAATGCGATGAAGAAAAATGCGATCCAGATGTAATTTAGTGCCATGTCAGTTTATTTTTTACAAACTTACGCATAAATCCCGGATTGTGGAATTATTTGGGTAAAAAGTTTTGAACCCCTATTTTGGGGATAATGGATTGGTGTATAACGTCTTGAACTAAATTTTGCCCTCTCAGATTTAAATATTTCAGCCCCTCCCCTACCCCATTTCGAAATATTGAAGCCAAAATGGGGCAAAACTCCGGACTCTGCACTTACTTTTTCCGGTCACCGGATGCCTTTACAGAATTAGACGGATTGTAAAAAATTTTCAAAACGATTTAAAGCGAATTTCAAGAAATTCCGTCTTTAATAGTAAAAGGTATTATTTCATAAATTATAGACACGATGATTATCACAAGATGCTTTTTAGGAATTTTTGCTGCACTCGTTTGTTTTTGTGCAAATGCCGAATGTAAAACTGAATTTGACTTGACGAAATGGATTGCCGCCAACGATAAACCTTACCCCGGTGAGCCTGCTGATTTTTTTAAGGCGGGAAATGCGCGGCTGTCAGGAGTAGTCAAGGATTATGACCGAGAATGTGGATTTGACAATATGCAGGTTTTTACTAACGACGGATTCACGGGAAAGGAACGAGTCGTCAATGTGCCGGTGAATGAGGACGGGACGTTTGATGTCGAGATTCCTTTATCGTTTCCCCGCTTGGTTTATTTTAGAGGATTGAATGGACGGTATCGTTTCATTTATCTGGAGCCGGAGCGTGATTTGAATTTAGTAGTCGGGACTGACACGATCTACCGTTACGGAGGACTGTTGGGTGAGATTAATCGTCAGCTTGCCGATGCGCCTCAGTATCCCGCGGCAAACAATTATTGGATGGCTAAGGAATTGACCCCAAATGAAGCTTCCGGCAGATTGAAGGAGATTAGTGATAATTATCAGAGCCGTATTGATGATTACATAAACGAGGAAAAGATTAATCCTGTTGCTGTACGATTGCTTAACGACATGGTAAAGATGAATTATCTGGAGGAGCTTCTAATGTACGATTTGAATTATGGATATATGCAATATGACGATTCTCTTGCTTCTTCGCTTAAGGAACCTATGACAGCCGAATTTTTCAGTCCGTTCAAGGAGGTGCTTAGGGAGAACGATTCCCGGTTTATTTCCGCAAATTTCAGGACACTTCCTTTTGCGTTTTCAAGTCTGTTTGACCGACTGGGTTTTAAGGATGTCTATGAAGTGAAGGTGATTGACGGCGGACTTTTGTTCCTTAAAGAGAAAGGTGTGAAGCTTAACGAAAAGGAGATGGAGGCTGCGCGTTGGATTGAAGAGAATCTCGGCAAGAGGTTTTTCTTTGACGAGGAAGAATGGCAGGCTTATTTCAAGCGTCAGTCTCTTGCCGAGGAAGCGGCACGACGTTGCGGCTTAATGGATGAGTATACGGAATTCCGCAATACATTGCCGCCGCTGTTATTCTTTCCTAGCAACTCGATGGAACAGAAAAATAAGACTGAATTACTTAAATCATTTATCGGTATTGATTTCTCTCCTCTTTTGTGGCAGATGTGTTTGGGCGATTATCTGTGTCGTGGACAAGCTATCAGCAAGAACTGTTCCACTAAGGAATGGACTTCTTCTCTCATTGAATCAATGAAGAATGACGGTGTGCTGACTTGTAAGGAAAGCATCGACGGGATAAGTGAATTTTTTACTTGCCTCTATGATGATGAACCCTATGAGCTGCCCGATGACGAGAACGGCGCGGTTATGAAAAAGATAATTGAGCCGTACCGTGGGAAGTACATTATGATTGACTTTTGGGCTACCTATTGTGGGCCGTGCCGTTATGAAATTGAAGAAAATGCTGAGATCTACCGTCGTAACGTTGACCATCCGCAGTTTCAGTTTATTTTCATTACTGCCAATAGCGAATCGCCAAGGAAGCTATACGATGAATATGCCGCCAAGCATCTTGACGGTCTTGTGAGCCTGTACCTGCCGGGCGGGGATTTCGCACGGCTGCGGGAACTGTTCAATTTTAATGGAGTGCCTCGGCAAGTCCTAATCGGTCCTGACGGAAAAGTGATTGACGACGACCTTAAAGCGCATCACATCTCAATATTAACCGATAGACTCAATAAATACGGTGTGATATTGAAGTAATGTCGTAATAGTTTAGTAAATTCGCACTATGAATGACAACAATCAAAAAATATGAAAAGATATAATATTCCACAGCTTCCTCTATCATATGATTTGGAGACAAAAGCAGTCTTGAAGCAACTTAACTCTGCCAATAGAAGATTGGCAGAGCTTATTACTACATGAATGTGCCGTTAATGCGCCTGTTTATGAGTGTATCATATGATGAAAATGATTCTGAAACTCTTCCAATAGAATCTGTATCTCAACAATAGCGGGAGTTGTTCAGAATTCCATGTTTGTGAACAATTAAGAATGTTACTGTTCACAAAACAGCCTTTTGTGAACAGCAAGAGGTTTAAACTGTTCAATTTTAATGGAGTGCCTCGG
>DAAL01000260.1 GCA_001701065.1 Bacteroidales bacterium GP4 | reverse complement strand
TACAACGGCAACTCACTGATGGCTACTTATAACCATAACGGACTTGCATTGCCTACCTTTGACATGAACATGGGTTATTGCTACAACTATAATGCCGCAATCAATGCCGGTAATGTCAATCCTGACGGGGGCTTGAACCTTATAGAATTTGAGGTCGATAAGGTAAACGACTGGACTGACGAGGAAGTAGGCACTCCCGTATTGCCGTAACATGGCATGACATTTTCATATAACAGGGATGAAAGGGGAAAAAGCGATATTTTTATTCCTCATGGGATTGACCGGATCAATCACTTGGGGATGTGGTTCCGATGACATTTATTCGGGACCAGGCGACTCCTCATCCTCGTCGAAGCTGGAATTTGAGAATGCGTCAGCCGGTTATTCCGGAGGTGAACTTACATTGACAAATCTTAAAGAGGTATCCGTTTACGGAAGCGTGAGCGGAGCCTCTTCTTTGTTGTTTGATGACGTGACATTGACGCTTACTGACGGCAAGTGGAACTATCCCGGCTCAAAATACTGGGAGCCTGAGAAGGATTACCGGTTCTATGGAATTGCGCCGGCAGGGAGCGATGCCTGGAATGTGACGATAGAAAATGCCGGCACTCCTTACGAAAAATGCCTGCTTGGCTTCAATGTCCCCAAGTCAGCCGGGAAGGTCGATCTGATAGCAGCCGTGCCTGACGTTATAACCACTCCAAAAGAGCTTCCCGCGAGTATGGCTCCGGTGAAGTTTAATTTCCGGCATCTGCTTTCGCAAGTGCGGTTCACGTTTATCAACGAACTTGTGAATCCCTATTATGTGATTAATGTCGATTATGGAGTGATTTTAGACCCGCTCACGGTGGGGACTCTTACCGTTTCGGATGAAGGGGCACATTGGCGGGTGGAGAGTTGGTACGATACTCACATAGGTTTCAGCCGAGGACAGGCGTATGTGGACATCCCTTACAGGACGGACCCGATATTTGTCCTGCCGGGCGAGAGGGGAGAGGTGAATATGACGTTTCAGACTCAGCTTTTTTATTGTCCTGACGGCAATCTTGACCAGTTTAAGGAGTTGACCTATTCTTGTTCCCATTCCATGAAATTGCCTCCAATCAATTACGAAATGGGAAAATCCTATAATTTCATCGCGCACCTCACCCCGGCTAATGTGTTGGGCAATGACGGCGACGAATTGTCAGGAATAACATTTGATGTAGAAGAACAATGGCGTTGGGACGCTGAAACGAATGTATGGGAATGATGAATAAAATATTGACCGTTATGCTGCTTGGAACAACGGCATTATGGAGCGGATGCGAGAGTTCCGACAGCCCTATTCCCGATGAGGGGGAGAGCCGTGTGCCCATCACGTTCTCCGCCGGTGAGTCGTTAAGCCGAGGCACTCCGGTGTCAGCTTACAGCATGTCAGAGTTTCCGCTGAAGGGCTACGTGGTGGACAGCTACGAGTACATGGATGTCACAGTCAAGCGTAGGAGCGACGGCAGTTGGGGTACCGATCAGCCTTATTACTGGCCTCCGAGGGGCGAACCTATGCAGTTCTGCGCTTATTATGGTGTCCCTGCCGAAGATTTCTTTCTTGTGAATTACTGGGTCAATAATCCACAGCAGCAGACTTACTATTACAAAGTGAAGAGCGATGTAAAGGAACAAAAAGACCTGATATATGCTCTAAGCGAGGTGTGCAACTATCATGCGACTCCGCAGCAAAGCGTTAAGCTCACGTTCCGTCACATTCTGGCGTGGGTAAAGATTAATCTGATAGGGGACGCAAGCAATGTAAGCTCCATCGAATTCCGTAACCTGTGGAGCAGCGGGGTGTTTGTGCCCGATAAGATGACATGGGAGCTTACCGGTCCGTGGGGAGGAGATGCCGAGAAGAGCAGTTATGTTATTCCGGTGGAGGATGGCGCAATAGCGGAGGAGAACAGGAATCTTTTCGTTATCCCACAGCTTACGCCCGGCGATGCGGTGATAGCGATTAACCGTCGTGACGGGACAAGCGCGGAACAGCCATTTTCATGGCACACTTTTTTCATGGACGCCAACAATAACGTCAACATCACCCTCTCGGAGTAGCGGACGCTACGGTGTAGTCGTGGGCATCCGGACCGACTCTTAGAAATAGATTAAACAGTTTCTTAAACATTAGAAATGCTATCACGGATGAGCTTTTTGATAAAAGATTCTGCATTCTCGATTCCCACACTATCTATTAACGCATTATAATCCTTAACCTCATCACCGGTAAATGACAGAATTATCCGTATTTCCGAATTTCCTGCAATATGAGTATAACGTTCAGGATGCGCCCAAAAGCAATCTTCACAAAAAGAAGGATCTTTAATATCCCAATTGGAACAGTGCTCACAGGACCACGATTTAGCCCTATTCGCAGATGGGCATAAGAGCATATAGTGTTTGACTTCTTCTCCTCGTTCTCCGCCAATCTCATACGGAATTCGATGATCAACTTGCAATAAGGCTTGGTCTAATTCTTCCTTATAAACGAAACACTTTGCCCCAAACCGTTCAATGAGTGCTTTCTTTAATGCTTTAGACAGAGCTGTTCGTCCGGCCTTTTTACTAACGGCATTGCCAAGCTTTGTTGGGTCACCAAATCGATATGCAGCAATATTTTTTCCCTCAGAATCTTTTATCCGAAATGTTTCAATAGGAATTCCTTGTTCACGGACATCTCTCACAGCTCTCGGTGGATGATTGTAACCATATAATGATTTTATATCCTCAGATGTTATACTTCCGTGTTCAAGAATATGCTTAATTATCGTTGCCGGTCGCTTTGCTGTTACTGACAACAACTTCTCTTTAAATTCTGGCGTAATATTCATTCTACTCAAATTCTAATTGCTTTTGAATACAAGTGGGTCTTTCTTTGTAATGAGATGCAAGACCTTTGCTCACATACAATGCTTCGTATGTATTTAATTTCTTCCCTAAATACAGAGCTTGCGTTGATAAACCTGCATTCAGGTCATAACGGACCAATCCCAATTCGGAAGGTAGGTCTTGACCGTATTTTTTTTCTCCAAGTCTGCCGTCATAACTTATTATATAGTCAATTCCACGTTTGTTCAAGTCTTTTAATGATATGACGAATTCATCGAAAGATAGACCTGAAATATAACGGTGATCTCTTACGTTTGAAACTCCTTGATACGGAGGATCCATATAAATTATATCCCCTTTTCGAGCCAAGTCAAGTATTTCTCTGAAATCTTTAGAATAGAAAAGAGTCTTTCCTTTAAGAATGTTTGAAATAGCTCTCACATTAAAAGAAAGTGAAGAAGGGGATGTCCCACTTCTTCTTTTATCAGGAGATTGGTTAAACTCGCCAGAAGAATTATACCTGACCGAACCTTTTACGCAACGAGCCAGTAGATATAGCATTGCACAAGCTTTTTTATCACCATGATTGAAGTCATTGCGGACTTTATAGAAATGTTCCTCAGAGCCTCCGTCAAAAGAGAACTGCTCTCCCCACAGGCATGTATAAGATGAAATTAATTCTTCGGGGGACTCTACTGCCGATTGTAGGATTGAGACGATATCGGGATTAATATCATTGATTATAAAATTATCAGACATGCCACGAAATGCTACTGCAATTGAAATTGATGCCATTCCTGAGAATGGCTCAATCAGCCGATTAAACCTATTGGGCATGTGCCTCAGGATTTGTTCTGCAAGTTTTCGCTTTGAGCCTTGATATTGCACAATATGTGGGACAGCTTGTTTCATATTTGCAAAGATAATAAAAATAGTCAATAATCCCCATACAGAATTTACGGGTGAGTTCATCTTCAACAAACACCCCGAATCTTTGATTTGGTTTTGCTTTGATAAATCAAAGGGATAGCGTGATGAGTTCGTGTCCGAGATTGTGAAGGGCGGTCTCTATCTGTCGACGCGCTTTCTCTCTCGGCTTTGAAATTCCGTTGGCGTAGTTCCATAATTGTTTCTGATTTATGCCTGTTATACGCTCAAGTGCCGCATTGGTGAATATGCCCTGGTAGTGCTTGAGCAATGACTGCGTGTCATAGTGCCATTCGATTTCATATTCTCCTTTCAATGGCTCAGGCAATTCTTCATAGGGGGTATTCGCCTTAATGAGGCGTATAGCTTCAAGCACATCAGCCTTTGCTCCGGCTACGGTGTCACCGGCGGCATAGATGCCTTCACAATTTTCCGAGTACGCTCCGAAATGGTCGCTACTTGCTCCGATGTTGATGATTAACTTTTCTGACATGACTGCTTTTAATGTTAGATGGTGTTGTTTTTACAGGAACGTGGCTTAGATGCCCATTTCCCTTGCTATTTTTCTTCTCAGTGGCTCAAACATTTCTTTCGAGCCAAGAAAAGGAATCGGCGGCGAAAGCTTTCCGTCCTTTTCGTAAAAGTAGTGGCTGCCTTCAGCTTTAACATATTTCCATCCAGCTCTCACTATCTTTAAATGAAATTCCTTATATTTCATGTTTCATGGTTATTAGAACAATGCAAAGATAGGAAAAGGTTCTATTATTCACAAGAAAACAATAGAAATTTTTCTATTATTTTGTTTGTTGTTGATGTTTCATTTAAAATTGTCTTGCAAAAAAATGAAAGCAACAATGACTATGCTGAATGCATCAGGCGATATGTAAGAGGAAGTAGACCTTGGGGAATAAAAAAAGTAAACACAGGCAAGAGTAAAATCTTGCCTGTGTCCACTTGTAAGAGTTTGTAAAACTCAAGGAGTACCTTCTCCTCCTTGTTTAGTCAATAAGCTGATCAGCCTTGTAACCACCCATTTCGCGGATAGCGTTCTTCAGCATAACGTATTGCTCGAAGAGGTTGTTTACAGGAATTTCATTCTTAGTGTAGTCGTGCATCGGGCTCTTGAGGAAGAAGCTCAAGAATGTCTGAGTACCGTAGCGACCGCAGCGAGCAGCCAAGTCAATGAGAAGACAGAGGTCTAAGCACAAAGGAGCTGCAAGGATAGAGTCACGGCAGAGGAAGTTAATCTTAATCTGCATGGGGTAGCCCATCCAGCCGAAGATATCGATGTTGTCCCATCCTTCCTTGTTGTCGTTGCGCGGAGGATAGTAGTTGATACGTACTTTGTGATAGTAGTCAGTGTAAAGGTCGGGCTGCTTTTCGGGAACAAGGATTGATTCCAGAGTAGAAAGCTTGCTCACTTCTTTGGTGCGGAAGTTAGCGGGTTCGTCAAGAACAAGACCGTCGCGGTTACCGAGGATGTTGGTAGAGAACCAACCTGCAAGACCGAGGCAACGAACGCCGATGATGGGGGCGAAGCCTGATTTCACGAGAGTTTGACCGGTTTTGAAGTCTTTACCAGCGATAGGCATCTTGGTCTGTTCGCAGAGTTCCCACATAGCAGGAATGTCGACAGTGGTGTTAGGAGCACCCATAACGAAAGGAGCGCCTTCAGTAAGAGCAGCGTAAGCATAGCACATAGAAGGAGCGATGTGTTCGCGGTCATCTTCCTTCATAGCCTTTTCGAGGTCAGCAAGATGATAGTGAACTTTTTCGTTAACCGGTACATACACTTCAGTAGAAGCAGCCCAGAGAACTACGATACGAGAGCATCCGTTAGCTTCCTTGAAGTTACGTATATCCTTCTTAAGCTCCTGAACCATATCCCAGCGAGTCTTGCAGTCCTTTACGTTTTCGCCGTCAAGACGTTTAGCGTAGTTGTGGTCGAAAGCGGCTTTCATGGGCTTGATTGCTTCAAGTTCATCCTTAACGGGAAGGATGTCTTTTTCCTTGAGCACTTCGCAGTTCATAGCCGATTCGAATGCGTTAGCGGGATAAACGTCCCAAGCACCGAACACGATGTCGTTCAAGTCGGCAAGGGGAACGATTTGGTCATATTTAAGATATTTTTTGTCGGCACCTTCACCAACACGCATAACATCGTATTGAGTTACGGATCCAACCGGCTTAACGAGTCCTTTACGAGTCATCAAAACACCGGTCATAAAAGTAGAACTTACTGCACCGAGTCCTACAACGAGAATGCCAAGTTTACCTTCGGCTTTCTTAACGTTAGTTTGGTTCATGTCTGAATAAAATTTTATATTTTACAGTTTAATATTGTTCTTTTCCCATTAAATAATGCGAGCTTTTCCGATTCATCATCGAAAAGGCTCGTAAAAGTAGTGGTTATTTTTGAGTTGTGAAAATATTTTTCAGCTAACTTTATTTATTTTTTGTGAAAATTGTATAAAAATTTAGACAATTTCATAAAACATGTAAAATTAAACCATTTAAGGGGCAAATATGTTAATATATCATAATGCTGTCTCAAGCACATCGGAGAGCTTTTTAATGATTGCCGGGTGTATTACGGCATCTTCCTCGGGTGTCCATCCTTTCCCTTTCAGCCATGCCACGCGGCATCCTAAAGACTCGGCAGGAAGGATGTCCTTTTTATAGGAGTCGCCTATCACGAGCACTTCCTCAGGTTTCAGTCCGAGAGACTCCACTCCCATGGCGAAAATCTTAGGATCAGGCTTCCTCACTCCCACAACTGCGCTTTCGATGATGTCACGGAAATATTTGAGCAGGTCAAAATCGGACAGCACAGCTGTGACATTGCCGTAAAAGTTGCTTACAAGCACCATGGGGTAACGTTCGCGGAGCTTGTCAAGCACAGGACGGGCTTCGGCTATGCATTGTTTTGCCGCGTCATAGCAATAATGGGCTATGTCAGGGGCATACAGTTCCACGTCGGCGGCTTTTATCTTGCCGTTGTCAGCGAGATACTGAAGCTCGATGTTCATTTTCTTGAAAAGAACGTCGTAGAAGTTGTCGTCGGGTAGAATGTGGCGCACCTTGGCGAGTTCACGTTCAGCATGGACGTAGGCCTCACGGAAAGTGTCTTTGTCCACCGGTACGCCTGATGCCCGGTAGCCGTCCCAGATGATTTCGCTCCAGTGTACTCCGCGGCTGTCGATAGTGCCGCCGTAGTCGAATATTATTCCTTTTATATCAGTATTTCCCATCTTGTAGTTCTTTAGTGAAGTTACGGCATATGTGCTCGTGGCGTACTATCATGTACACGAGCAGCGCATTGAGCACGATAAGCTCGAAGGCGAAATACAGCCACGGCATCTGCAGGAAGAGCGATGTGAACAGCGCTATCGTGCGCCAGTTGAATGAAAGGATGTTGGTGTACTTCATCAACGGGAGACTCTTTTCCCGGAATGCGTCACGGAATCCTTGCGGAATCTTGCCGTCGGGGAATCGGCGGTGAAGTTCCTTGCGCAGATTCTGCATCTGTTTAGTCGATCCTTCTTGCTGGAGAGTGTAGTTGGTGTAGAAAGTCATGGTGAGCTTTTTCCAGAAGTTGTGCTTCCAAGTAAGCTCGTTCAGCTTCCGTTTCAGGTCTTCTCCTGATTCAAGTTCGCTTCCTTCTTCTCCTTTAAGGAAATAAAGATGGAACTGGCGGTAATAGTCGGCAGCAGCGGCTTGCTTGGCGTGGCAAATTCCTGCAACGACAGCCACCACCCATATCA
>DAAL01000247.1 GCA_001701065.1 Bacteroidales bacterium GP4 | reverse complement strand
CCATCGATTATCAGACGGCTGTAATGGCGGAAGAAGTGGGGATGAATCTTGTGACCGCCGCGCTCAACGGAGGCGAGGACTATGAACTTCTATTCACTGTTCCGCTTTCTTGCCACGAAAGAATAACCAAGATTCCCGGTGTCACGCTTATCGGTCACATAACCAAGGAAGACCTTGGATGTGCCATGGTGACGCGTGACGGCAGTGAGATGCCTCTTAAGGCTCAGGGCTGGAATCATCTATCGTAACATCACGGCATGTGGGAGATCGTTAGATATTCATCGGAATATAAGGACCAATGGGACAAATGTGTGGCGCGCGCTAAGAACGCCACATTTTTGTTCTATAGGGACTACATGGACTATCATTCCCACCGGTTTGATGACTTTTCGTTGATTTTTGTCCGTAAGGGCAGGATTGAGGCGCTTCTTCCGGGAAATAGAGCGGGGGATGTGCTTTATTCCCATCAGGGACTCACCTATGGCGGTCTTATTATGACTCCTAAGATGAAAGGCACTGATGTGATAACGATTTTTAAAGAACTTAACCTCTATCTTTCGGCTAACGGCATCACTCGGGTAGTGTACAAGAAAATGCCGTGGATATACTCAGTGATTCCTGCGGAGGAGGACCTTTACGCTCTATGGCGTGTGTGCGGCGCACAGGTGCAGGGACGCAACCTGTCGACAACAATCAGGATCAGCGATGACATGGAATGGGAAGAGTCGCGCATGTGCGGGCTGCGTAAAGCCCGTTCCTGTGGTCTTGAAGTTGTGGAATCGGACAATTTCGAGCCGTTTTGGAATATCTTGACCGCCAATCTTAATGCACGCTATCATGTGGTTCCGGTGCATTCATTGGATGAAATCAAGCTCCTACATGGTCGCTTCCCTGACAATATACGTCTTTATCTTGCGAAAAAAGGGGATGTCGTGATGGGCGGCATCGTGGTTTATCTTGCCTATCCTGTGGTGCACACTCAATATATTTCAGCGACACCTGAGGGGAAAAAATGCGGCGCGGTCGATGCCATTGTACATTATTTGCTGACGCAGGCGTTCCGGGAATATGAATATCTGGACTTCGGTCAGTCCACGGAGCGTCAGGGTGAAGTGCTGAATGAGTCGCTGCTGTTTCAAAAAGAAGGATTTGGCGGACGGGCGGTGTGCTATGACATATATTCTTACTCTGTTTCGGGGATATAGTTACTCATTACCCTAAATTTGGTATTAAACTCATAAATGACTACGCCTGTGGTTTGGTAATTTGTCTTTAACTTTGCATTGGGAAAAATAATAAACAATCATGAAGACTATTTCCAATAAAGAGTTTGGGGGCGAACGCCCTTTGTTTGCATCGCATGACTTGTGTCTTGAAGATGTTGTGGTCCATGCCGGAGAGTCGGCGCTTAAGGAATGTTCTGACATTGTAGCGCGGAGATGCTGCTTTGAAGGCAAATATCCGTTCTGGCATGTTGACCGGTTCACTGTGGAAGACTGCCTGTTCACTGAAGGCGCACGTGCTGCGCTGTGGTATTCAAGTGACCTTATTATGAAGAATACCCGGGTGGATGCTCCTAAGATGTTCCGTGAAATGCATGGTGTGGTGCTTAGAAATGTGGTTATTCCTGATGCGCAGGAAACCCTGTGGCATTGCAGCGACATTGACATCAAAGATGTTGAGGTGTCAAAAGCCGATTATATTTTCATGCATTGCGAGAACATCGCTATCGAGCGGTACCGGCAGAACGGCAATTATTCTTTCCAGTATTGCCGCAATGTGGTGATACGTGATGCTGTCATCAATTCCAAGGATGCGTTCTGGAATACCGAGAATGTCACTGTCTACGATTCCGAAATCAATGGCGAATACCTCGGATGGCATTCTAAAAATCTTAAGCTCGTCAATTGCCGTATCTCGGGGACTCAACCGCTATGTTATGCGCAGAACCTTGTGATGGAGAATTGCGTTATGGCTGAAGACTGTGACCTTGCATTTGAGGAAAGCATTCTTGATGCGACAGTGGACAGTGTAATCACAAACGTCAAGAATCCCACCTCCGGCATAATCCGAGCCAAAGGCTACGGTGAGATTATTCTTGATGAAAATGTCAAGGCTCCGGCTGACTGTGAAATTTTAACGATATAATGTCGATATTTGATGAAATAGTGGACCGTAGAGGTTCCGGTTCCTATAAATGGGATTCCGAACCTGACCCTGATGTGATTCCGCTGTGGGTCGCTGATATGGATTTCCGTGTGGCTCCGGTGATATTGGATGCCTTGCGAAAAAGGGTGGAGCATGGCGTGTTCGGCTATACTTTAGTGGGCGATGCCTATTATGACAGTCTTATTGACTGGTTCTCCCGCAGGCACGGTTATTCCATCGAGCGGCGTAAAGTGATTTACACCTCCGGAGTTGTCCCTGCTATTTCCGCTATCATTAAGGCTCTTGCCATGCCGGGCGACGGCGTAGTGGTGCAGACCCCTGTATACAATTGTTTCTTCTCATCGATAAGGAATAATGGATGCAGGATATTGGAGAATCCTTTGATTAGGACTGATTATGATGACGGGACATTCTCCTATGTGATGGATTTTGACGGATTGGAGGAGTTGCTGAAAGCGGAACGTACGAAATTGCTGCTTCTGTGCAATCCCCACAATCCCACCGGCAGGCTGTGGACCGCGGATGAACTTACACGTCTCAGGAATCTTTGCCATGCCCACGGCGTGACGGTGGTGAGCGACGAGATTCATTGTGAACTCACCATGCCCGGCACGGAGTATGTTCCTTACGGGACAATCGATGACCGTGCCGTGGTGTGCCTGTCGCCGTCAAAAGCATTTAATATCGCCGGGCTTCAGATAGCCAACATTGTGTGCCCCGACATGGACTTGCGGGCTGCTGTGGACCGTGCCATTAATATAAATGAGGTGTGCGACGTGAATCCGTTCGGTGTCGCTGCTCTTAAAGCCGCTTATACCCCGGAAGGGGCTGAATGGCTTGATTGGCTCAGGCATTATCTGAAAGGCAATTATGAAACTCTGCTGAGTGCGTTTAGGAACCGGCTTCCGCAGTGTCCGGTCACGCGGTTGGAGGCTACTTATTTGCTGTGGATTGATGTGCGGGCACTTGGGCTTGGTTCCGAGGAACTGGAGCATGAGTTGTTACGTGCCGCTAAGGTTTGGGTGAACTCCGGAGTCATGTACGGAAAGGAAGGCTACATAAGAATTAATATAGCTTGTCCGAGAGCACGTCTTGAAGAAGGGGTGAACAGGATGATTTCCTACATTATTAATAATATTAAACCGTCATAGCGCATGCTTTCACTGATCCGTTCCGGTGCGCCGTTGTCATTTAAACAACGCCTTGTGCTGACTGCGAAACTTTCGTCGCCGGCTATCATGGCGCAGCTGTCCAATATACTGATGCAGTATATTGATGCCGCCATGGTGGGGCGTTTAGGTGCCGATGACAGTGCCGCCGTGGGATTAGTGTCTACAAGCTTGTGGTTGTTCTGGGGAATATGTTCCGCCGCCATGGTTGGATTCTCGGTGCAGGTGGCACACCGTCTTGGCGGTTCGGATGACAGCGGGGCGCGTAAAGTGCTGCGTCAAGGCATCACTTCGGCGTTCCTGTTTGGTCTTGTCATAGGGGCGATAGGTGTGGCAATTTCTCCCTTCCTTCCTGAGTGGCTTGGCGGCGAGGGGGAGGTCAATTCCAAAGCATCATTGTATTTCCTTGTGTTTGTGAGCGCATTGCCGTTGTTGACCCTCAACTACCTCGGCAGTGCCATGCTCCGTGCGTCCGGGAATATGAAAGTTCCCTCCGCGCTTAATATTATGATGTGCCTTCTTGACGTTCTGTTTAATCTGTTGCTGATATTCCCGTCCCATGACATTGCTTTAGGGTCGCTGAGTTTTACGCTGCCGGGTGCCGGCCTTGGGGTGTTGGGAGCCGCTCTCGGCAC
>DAAL01000250.1:2973-9043 GCA_001701065.1 Bacteroidales bacterium GP4 | reverse complement strand
GTCGCTCACGTTTGATTATAGTGCGTTTGTAATGTCAATGCAGAATCTATCATCCCAACGTTCGGCAAACCAATCAGCAAGTTTTTTTGATTGATCGCTGTCGGCAAACTCAGCATTCAACTCACCATTGCCGCACAATCCGGAGAATGTGAGATTGCTGCTTCCCATTAGTGCCATTATCTTGTTGAAATTATCATCAGGGCGATAAGCAAGATATAGTTTGGCATGGAGTGGGTGGCGCAAATATAATTTTACACATACTTTTCCATATTTAAGTTGCTGTGAGAGACGGCGTAGAGTGAGTTCGTCTTTTTTAGTCGGTAACCCGAGTTGGAGTTGATGGCGAAAATCCCGGGCGATTTTTACTTTCTGACTACGTACAAATTCAGGGTCAGGCGTTCTGTCTTCATTACTATAGAGCCATCGAGTCTGTTCTTCTGGAGGTTGATGCATTCCAATTAATAACCGACATACACGATGTTGAGGTTCATTAGTCGATTCTTCTTCAATATAATCTCCTGTAAGTTGATCGATTTGGTCAATAATTAAATCCCAACCGCGCAAATTGAAATATCCAACACAGAAGTCAACACGTTTGACACCTGTATTTGTTATAATGTCCTGAAGTCCTTGGGTGAACTTTAAGTCTATGTTGTCGAAAATTCGAGCCATTGCAGTCACATAAGCCACTGACTCCAAATGGCGCGTTTTGATTGGATTGTATAAAAGAAAAGCGGGGAGTCATATTGTTGCTCGCACCGCTATTCAAGGCCTTAGGACATGCCCAACTCACAGGATTGAGCAACAGACTCCACGCCGTTATATGCAGATACCCCAAACCCATCTCAAGCTGATAGGCTTGAAATGAGTCCGGATAGGTATATACATACCCTGTGGCGTCTATTGCAGCTTTGTCCTTTGTGAGAAAATCAGAGTGTCCTAAGTTCTGAATAGTCAAGAACAAGCGTCAATATACGCTTTTCTATAATATGTCGTCAGACTCCCTCTTGCCGTGGTGTTAAGCTCCTCTGAGCACCACTCCCACAGCGTGGAAATCCATATGCAAAATTATAATTTTAAACTTGTTGAAACAAGAGAATATGTTTAAAAACATTCTCTTGTTTTAGTGGAGGGTGAAGGGGTCGTTTTCGCGGTAGACGGGGAATTTTTCGCGGAAACGCATAAGTT
This sequence comes from Bacteroidales bacterium GP4, assembly GCA_001701065.1. Lineage (GTDB taxonomy): Bacteria > Bacteroidota > Bacteroidia > Bacteroidales > Muribaculaceae > Muribaculum. Next base: position 7,855 of record DAAL01000250.1, on the reverse strand, counting down.
GGGTGCGAGAAAGTTCGGCGGTAAGGATATTGTCGGCATATTCCATGTCGATTGTCATGCCTTTGGGGTCGATTGCGGGGGAAATGCCTGAGTAGGTGCCGAAATTGTCTTCGCCCTTGCAGTTGCAGCTGACCACATAGCACTGATTTTCAATGGCGCGGGCTATAAGAAGATGCTGCCAGGCGTAGGAGCGGGAGTCGGGCCAGTTTGCCATTATGAGCAGCAGGTCATAGGCTCCGCGGTCGTTGCGCAGCCACACCGGGAATCGCAGGTCATAGCAGATAGCCATGGCTATGTTCCAGCCTCGGTAACGGAACACCGGCACACGGTCTTTGCCCGGAGAGTAAACGCTGTGTTCACCTCCGAGGGTGAAAAGGTGGTGCTTGTCGTAGAAATATTCGTCGCCCGACGGCTCCACGAAGAATCCGCGGTTATAAAGCTTGTCGCCGTCACGGGCTATGAAGGATCCGCACAGTGCTATATTGCGTTCTTTCGACAGCCGGCGGATGAATGTCATGGTTGTGCCGTCCATCTCCTCGGCAACAGCGCGCGCTTCCACTTCATTGCAGATGAATCCGGTGGAGAACATTTCAGGGAGCAACGCTATGTCGTAGTCGCGGGGCAGCCGTTCGATGAGCCTTTTTGTCTCCGCAAGGTTAGCGGTGACATCGCCCCATTTTATGTTGAGCAGGATGGATGCTGTCTTTAGTGTCTCACTCATCGGCGGTTATGAAATTTGATGGGTATTTGGCATTGAAGGGACGGTAGAACGCCTTTATGTTTCTAAGGTCCTCCTCGACATTGCCGGTAGGGTGGAACTGCGTCTTGATTTCGATGCGCTTGTTTTTATAGTCGATTGCGCCAAGCAGCAGGGGAATGTCAGCTTCCTGCGCTATGTACAGGAACCCTTTCCTCCACTTGGCGGTGGGCTTCCTTGTGCCTTCGGGGGTGATGGCTATGGCAAGACGCTGCTTGCTGTTGAATAGCTCCACTATGGCTTCGGTGAGGGCGGAGCCGCGTTTCTTGGGCACCGGAATTCCTCCTATGGCACGGAAGAAGTAGCCCAACGGCCAGCGGAACCAGGATTCTTTCATGAGAAAGCCGGCTTTCCGTCCCACTGAGGTATAGGCAAGCTCTCCCAGAATAAAGTCCCAGTTACTGGTGTGCGGAGCCACACAAATTAAACACTTCGGATAGTCGGGGGTGGTGATTTCAACCTTCCATCCGAATATCCGAAGTATGGCTTTCGATAAATTCATTGTTACTTGGACGGCATTGCCGCGTTCATGTCATTTACGATACCTTCCACTGATGTCTGGAAGTCCGATGAGAGTTTATGGTAGGCTTTACGGAAATATTTTGCCCGGGCATCCCTGTAGGCTTTTTTATTTTCGAAGCTTGCCGCGGTTTTGTCAAACGAGAAAGTGACTTTATTTATGGTGTCGCATTGCAGGTCGGCTACTTTGAATATAACCTCATTCATCTTCTGCTGGTCGATGCCGGGGATTAACTCGCATGCCATCATGCATTCGCCTGCTATGTTGCCGCATGCGGCTTGAATTGCTTTCTTTAATAAACGTTTGTTTGCCATAATACTTAAAATTTTGATGCACCGAGGTCACGTAATGCCACCTCAATGATGTTAATATCTGCGAATATAGCGAAAAATTTTGATTAATCCGCTATTTGGTGCTTTAAAAGTGGGTTAAAGGCGGAAATTAATTGCCAAGGTAGAGTACACCGGCACCGGATCGCCGTTGATTTTGGCGGCGTTCCACTGAGGCATGGAATTGATGATTCTCAATGCTTCACGGTCGATGGTGGGTTCCACACCACGGAGAATGTTGATGTGGGTGATTGTGCCGTCGGGCTGCACTACGAAGGAGCATATTACCCGTCCGCTTATTCCTTTGCGGTAAGCTTCAGCGGGATAGTGGCGTGATGAATTGATGAAATGCATCAAAGCTATGTTGCCTCCCGGGAATGTCGCAGGCTCGTCAGTGTATTCGTTCTGGTAAGCCTCAATAATCTCGGTGGTGAACTCTATCGTTGAATATTGATCAGTCATCGCCATGGACTGCGCGGTGGTGTGAACCATAATGCGCTGCAGCTGCGCCGATGCCGGCACAGCGAACAATGCAATCAGTGATGATATTATCAGCGTCTTGAAGTATCTATAGCTCATAGCTGCTCCTACTTATTATTACTGCAAATATAGAATGGACTTTTATCATTTGCAAATAAACGAATCACAATTTGATTTTGTTTAGCGTTGTTTCAGATTTGTTAGCACTTCGGATGTGATTGTAAACAATATTAAACAATATAATCCGTTATTTGAGATGTATATGAAACTACGTTGTCACATATTATCTGGCATTGTAATCATGTGTCCGTTGTTGCTTCATGCGATAGACGGGGCATCGGCTTATAACTTCCTGAACACACCATCGTCCAGTAGAGTGTACGGGCTTGGAGGCGTGAACATTTCGCTGGTGGACGACGATATCTCAGTCACCGAGCAGAACCCTGCGCTTTTAGGTCCGGAAGTGGAGAAGCAGTTGGCTCTTAACTACATGCGCTATATAGGCGGCTCCAACTTCGCCGGAGTGCGGTACGGAATGGCGGCGACTGAAAGGAGCGCATGGAGCGCAGCAATACAGTATTTCGGCTACGGTGACTTCAAGGCTTCCGATCCGTCGGGCAATATCACTGGCGATTTCAGCGCGCACGACATGTATTTTGCCGGAACTTACAGCCATGACATCACTGATAGGCTGAGAGGTGGCATAAGCATCAAAGGCATATATTCAAGCTACGAGGAATATTCGGCGTTTGCGGTAGCCGCTGACTTGGGATTGAATTATTTTGACGGTGACAATGACCTGTCGCTGTCGATGGTTGTGGCTAATCTTGGCGGACAGATAAAGCGTTTCAATGACACTTACGACCGCTTGCCTATCGATGTGCGTCTCGGGGTGTCGAAGGGCTTCGAGAATCTGCGTTTCTCGGTGACGGCATGGAATCTTACCAAGTGGAAGCTCCCTTATTATGAGACCGGCGACGGTACAGTGTCGGAATCGCCCACTGTTAAAGAGTCGTTTTCCTCCAATCTGTTCCGACACCTTGTGTTCTCGGCTGAATTTATTCCTTCCGACCGCTTTTATATAGGTATAGGATATAATTACAAGACACGCACCGACATGAGCACTTACTCCCGAAATTTCCTCTCGGGATTTTCAGCTTGTGCGGGAATCAATGTAAAGCAGTTCGGGGTAGGGATAGCGCTTGCGCAGCCCCACACCGGAGCCACTACTTTCATGCTGAACCTCACCACACGTCTATACGAATTTTAAACGCGCTTTCAGGAGAGCATTGTGGCTATTCGCTTCAAATAGCGCACAAACTCATCAACTTCCTCGTAAGTGTTGTAGGCGGCAAATGAAGCCCGCGCGATGCCTTCAAGCCCGTAAGAATGGAGAAGCGGCTGCGCGCAGTGATGACCTGTGCGGATGGCTACGCCGCACTTGTCAAGCAGCATCCCCACATCGTAAGGGTGCTCGTTGCCTATCATGAACGATATTATAGCGTCCTTGCCCGGAGCCTCGCCGTATATTTTCAGTCCTGGAATCTCAGCCTTAAGCTTTTCGGTGGCGTATTTGAGCAATTCCTGTTCATGTGCGGCTATCGCCTCGATGCCCACGGACTCGATAAAGTCAATGGCTTTGTGGAGCGCGGCTATGCCTATAAAGTCAGGGGTTCCGGCTTCAAACTTAAACGGAAGCTCAGCCCACGTGGTGTGCTCAAACGTCACGTTGCCTATCATCTCTCCGCCTCCTTGGTAGGGCGGCATCTTTTCAAGAAATTCTTCCTTGCCGTACAGTACGCCTACTCCGGTGGGTCCATACATTTTGTGCCCCGAGAATGCGAAGAAGTCACAATCCATGTCCTGCACGTCCACCCTTTGGTGGCTTATGGCTTGCGCTCCGTCTATCAGCACGGGAACATTGTGGCGGTGGGCCTCGGCTACGATTTCTTTAACGGGATTCACCGTTCCGAGGACGTTGCTGACATTAGTGACCGCAACCATTGCCGTGCGTTCATTGAACAAGCTCCGGTAGGCTTCCATGTCAAGCACGCCGTTCTCGTCGGCTGGTATCACACGCAGCTTTATATTCTTTGAGGGTGCAAGCAATTGCCACGGAACGATATTGGCATGATGCTCCATCACCGATATTATCACTTCGTCGCCGTCCTTAAAGAATGTTCTGCCATAGGATGCCGCTACGAGGTTTATAGCCTCGGTGGTGCCGCGGGTGAATATTATCTCACGTGTGGACTTCGCATTGATGAAGCTTCTTGTCTTCTCTCGTGCTTCTTCTTGAAGACCGGTCATCTCCTGTGACAGGAAATGCACTCCCCGGTGCACATTGGCTTTGGAGTTATAGTATAGACGGGTGATTTCGTCCACCACGCTGCGGGGTGTCTGTGACGTGGCGGTGTTGTCTAAATATATGAGAGGTTTGCCGTAGACTGTGCGTTTCAGCGACGGGAACTCTTCTCTTAGTGCATTTACATCGTAGGAAGCCATAGTCATTATGAATTTTATTGGCAGTTGGGTTTGCCTTCCTGTGAAGAGGTAAGGCTGCATGTGCCGCAGAATGATTCTACGCCGTGGAACCGTTTCTCTACCAAGTGGCGCAGCCGGTCACGAAGATTTTCCAGTCCCACTCCGGCTATTACGTCAGCCATGAAAGCTTCCATCAGCATGGTTTTGGCTGTCTTTTCGGGGATGCCTCGTGAGCGCATGTAGAACATCGCTTCCTGCGACAATTGTCCGGTGGTGGCTCCGTGGCTGCACTTCACGTCGTCGCAGTAGATG
>DAAL01000250.1:0-2943 GCA_001701065.1 Bacteroidales bacterium GP4 | reverse complement strand
GCGAGGATGTTTTTATTGCTTTGGTAAGCCTCGGTGAACCGAGCCTTCTCGTCCACTCTTATCATACCCTCGAATGCGCCGGTGGCGTTGTCGTCAAGCACGTATTTGAATATTTGGTTGCTGTGGCATGACTCTCCGAGATGCTTTACCATCGAAGCATTGTCGATGTGCTGCTTGCCGGACCCTATAGCCATACCATTCAATAATGTGTCGCAGTGGTCGCCTTCGATGGCTATGTCGTAGTCGTTGCGTGTTGTGCCGCATGACAGGGTGACGCTTACTGCCTCGAACTTTGAGCCGGTGTCCTGATGCACATACATGGATGAGGCCCTCGACGTGAGCGGCGACGACTCTTCTATATTATAATAATGTACTGCTGCGTTTCGGCATAACACTATCTCCACGACTTCGGAAGAGAGATATTTGTGCTCGTTGTCCTGGCTGTGGTCGCACACAAGCAGATCCATCCGGGAGTCCTCTTCGGCTATGATAAGGACTCGGCGGGATGCAAGCAGCGGTGCCGGCGAACTGAATATGTTCACAAGCTGCAGGGGTTTCTCCAGTTTTACGCCGCGGGGGATGTATATAAGCACACCGTCCTGTGCAAGGAGGTTGTTTATAGCCACTTTCGGGTCGTCCTTGTCGGCTACAGAACCGTAGTATTGCGACAGTATGCCGGGATGGGTTGACTCAGCCTTCTTGAACGACATGAACAATACTCCTTCGGGGAGCTTTGCCTCTAAGTTGCCCACAGGGTGAAAATCGTCGTTGACGGTGACTCCAAGCCAGGTGCTGAGATTAGGAACGTCGCAGCGGAAGGTGGCGGCAAGGTTCACTGGAATATTCACTCTCGCCAGATTGATTCCGAAGTCAGGAGCAAACATCTCCTCGATGGAGGTCTTTTGGTAACCTTCATCGCCTTTTTTCGGGAGACCGCGGGATTTAAGCACTTCAGCGGCGTGTTCCCTGAATCGGTTCAGGAATTGCGCCGAGTTTTCCTCAAGAAGGGCTTTGTTGCGGTCAAATATCTCGATGTATTGTGAAACACTACTCATTGTTGTTGTCAAAATCTTCTTTTATCCAATCGTAACCGCGTTCTTCAAGTTCAAGTGCAAGCTCCGGACCTCCGGTTTTTACTATGCGGCCTTTGTAGAGCACATGCACAAAGTCAGGCTTGATGTAGTCCAGCAGCCTTTGGTAGTGGGTGATGACAATTGTGGCGTTTTTATCGGTTTTGAGTTTGTTTACACCGCCGGCAACAATGCGCAATGCGTCAATGTCAAGTCCTGAGTCTGTCTCGTCAAGTATCGACAATTTAGGTTCAAGGACCGCCATCTGGAATATTTCGTTGCGTTTTTTTTCTCCGCCTGAGAATCCTTCGTTGACTGAACGGGACGCAAGTTTGTTGTCAAGTTCCACCACGGCGCGCTTTTGGCGCATAAGTTTTAGAAATTCGCTTGCCGATAATGGCTCTTCGTGGAAATATTTACGCTTTTCATTGACAGCGGCACGCATGAAGTTGACCATTGACACTCCGGGTATCTCCACCGGATACTGAAATGACAGGAACAGTCCTTCATGGCTGCGGTCCTCGGGCGACAGTTCCAGAAGGTCCTTGCCGTTGAATTCGACAGTGCCTTCGGTGGGGTGGTAGGACGGCGCGCCGGCAAGCACCATTGAAAGTGTTGACTTACCTGAGCCGTTGGGTCCCATGATGGCATGTACCTCGCCTTCGTTAACTTTGAGATTAATTCCTTTCAGGATTTCCTTCCCGTCAATGGAAGCATGTAGATTTTGTATGTTAAGTAATTCTTTCATATTCCTTGTGTTTTTATCCCACTGAACCTTCAAGAGTCACAGCAAGAAGCCGCTGGGCTTCTACGGCGAACTCCATAGGCAGCTTGTTCATCACTTCTTTGGCGTATCCGTTTACGATAAGTCCCACAGCCTCTTCGGTGGGTATGCCGCGTTGGTTGCAGTAAAAAATCTGGTCTTCGCTGATTTTTGATGTGGTAGCTTCATGTTCCACTATTGCGGTGTCGTTAAGCACGTCGATGTAGGGGAATGTGTGCGCGCCGCATGTCGAACTTAGCAGAAGGCTGTCGCACTGTGTGTAGTTGCGGCATCCGTCGGCATCGGGCATCACTTTGACAAGACCACGGTAGGCGTTTTGGCTATGACCAGCCGATATGCCTTTACTTACGATGGTGGAGCGGGTGTTTCTGCCCACATGTATCATCTTGGTGCCGGTGTCGGCTTGCTGGTAGTTGTTGGTGACAGCGACTGAGTAGAATTCACCTACGGAGCCTTCGCCCTTTAACACGCAGCTGGGGTATTTCCATGTGATAGCCGAGCCGGTTTCCACCTGAGTCCAGGATATTTTGGAGTAGTCGCCGCGGCAAAGACCTCGTTTTGTGACGAAGTTGTACACTCCGCCGTTGCCATGTGCGTCGCCGGCGTACCAATTCTGCACGGTGGAATATTTTACCTCGGCGCGGTCCTCGACTATTATTTCCACTATTGCGGCATGTAGCTGGTTCTCGTCGCGCATGGGGGCTGTGCAGCCTTCGAGGTAGCTTACGTAAGCGTCGTCGTCAGCTACAATCAAGGTGCGTTCAAACTGTCCTGTGCCTGCCGAGTTGATGCGGAAATAAGTGGACAACTCCATGGGGCAACGCACTCCTTTGGGTATATACACGAAGGAGCCGTCGGAGAACACCGCCGAGTTAAGCGCAGCGAAAAAGTTGTCACGGTAGCTGACCACTGTGCCTAAATAGCGTTTAACCAAGTCGGGATAGTCACGCACTGCCTCGGAGAAGGAGCAGAAGATTACGCCTAATTCAGCGAGTTTTTCTTTATGGGTGGTCTTTACTGACACTGAGTCCATGACTGCGTCCACCGCCATCCCTGCAAGCTGTTTCTGTTCCTGAAGCGGAATGCCGA
>DAAL01000041.1 GCA_001701065.1 Bacteroidales bacterium GP4 | reverse complement strand
TCCTGCTGATAGTGCAGCCGCAGCCGCTATAAGTGTCGTTAGTAGGTATCTCCAAATTCTCATAAGCTATAATTTAAGCATCGCCTTGCAGAATGCGGTTAAGCTGAATGGAGTCCACCAGCACTTGGCGTGGTTTTGACCCGGATGCTGCGCTTACTATCCCGGCGGCTTCCAGCTGATCCATAATCTTTCCGGCGCGGTTGTAACCAATAGAAAAACGTCTTTGAAGCGAAGATGTTGAGGCTGTATTGGAAGTTATTATGAAATCAGCCGCTTCGGCAAACAGCGGGTCGCGGTCATTGACCGAGCCTAAGTTGCCTGCAAGGTCTCCTTCAGCCTCTACCTCAGGCAATGGATAGGCTTCGGGATAACCGTACTGTTCCTCAATGGAATCGCATATAGCTTCGACTTCTTCAGTGGATATAAAAGCACACTGCACACGGTCCATCTCGCCGTTGTGGGAGAATAGCATATCGCCTTTACCTATCAGCTGATTGGCTCCCGGACGGTCAAGGATTGTGCGGCTGTCCACCATCTGAGCCACACGGAAGGCTATACGTCCCGGGAAGTTGGCTTTGATGATGCCTGTAATCACATTGGTCGACGGGCGTTGGGTGGCAAGAATCATGTGCATTCCCACCGCACGTGCTTTCTGGGCGATACGTGCTATAGGGGTCTCCACTTCTTTTCCAGCCATCATAATCAAGTCGCCGAACTCATCCACCACAATGACTATATAAGGCAGATAGCGGTGTCCTTTTTCCGGATTAAGGCGACGCTGAACAAATTTAGCGTTATATTCTTTTATATTTCTTACATTGGCATCCTTCAGCAGCGCATAACGGTTGTCCATCTCCACGCATAGCGAGGAAAGGGTGGCGACTACCTTCATGGGGTCGGTGATGATTGCTTCCTGCTCGTCGGGTAGTTTTGCGATGTAATGATGCTCCAAGCGCGAGTAGATGCTGAATTCCACCATCTTGGGGTCGATAAGCACAAATTTCAGTTCAGCCGGATGCTTCTTGTAGAGCAATGAGGCGATGATGGTGTTAAGCCCCACTGATTTACCTTGTCCGGTGGCACCTGCCACAAGCACGTGCGGCATCTTGGTGAGGTCGGCTATAAACACATCCTTGGATATGGTGGCACCCATTGCCATGGGAAGCTCGTATTTGCATTCCTGGAATTTCTTGGAAGAGATTATCGAACGGATAGGCACCATCTGAGGTTCCTTGTTAGGCACTTCGATACCTATTGTGCCTTTACCGGGGATAGGGGCAATGATACGTATTCCGAGGGCGGCAAGGCTCAGTGCGATGTCATCCTCAAGGTTCTTGATTTTGGAAATCCTGACTCCTTCGGCAGGGATAATCTCGTAAAGTGTCACAGTGGGGCCTACGGTAGCCTCGATGTGGGAAATGGGTATCTGATAGTTGGCGAGAGTGCTTTGGATGCGCTCTTTGTTCTCTTCCATTTCCTGCTCGTCCACGCTGTTTTCTTTGATTTGGATGTCCTCAAGGAGTTCTATCGACGGAAAGCGGAAGCGTGAAAGCTCGGCGGTGGGATCATAAGGCTTTTCCGCAATCTTATCAGCTTCTTCAATGGTGTTTTCCGTGATTGTCAAGCCCACTTCACCGGTTGTGTCCGCCGGTTCGATGTCTTCTTCTTCGGGAGTAGAATCAATATCATTTTCGGCAATTCCATACTCCGAGACTGTGCTTGCCATTTCATTTTCTTCAGTCATGGGCTCGGAGGGATAGCTGCTGACCGGTTCAGTATAAGACGGCACTGTGACAGCACGTGTTATGGGTTCCGATACAGGTTGCGGCTCAGGACGAACTTCTTTCTCTCGGTAGGGAGGCTCATCGGCATAGGATGTGTCAAACACAGTGCTTGTCGCGAGAGGCGTGGTTGTCTGTCGCTGAACCGGTTCGTACTCGGGTTCGTTTTCTTCCTGGGTCACATTGCCCATGGTATTGTCGGAATTGTCAAGGGTTTCCTGGACTCTCCGGCGTTCTTCTTCTTTTCGGGCGCGTTCAGCAGCCACTTTAGCGTTGAAGGCGTTGACTCTGCGCCGGTAATTGACGTAAAGCAAACGCAGTTCGTTCAGATATATGGCTATGACCAATCCCACCAAAAGGGCGCTTACAAGTATTGCGCCTATAACTCCGGTGGTGTTTAGCAGCCATGTGTTGACTTCATGACCGTGTATGCCGCCCCAATAGACCCAGCTGTGGCTGTTGTAGGTCACTAACCCTGTCACTAACGACAATGTTATCGCCACAACAAGGCTTTTCATGGTGAGCGACCAGAATCCGAATTTCTTACGGTTAAGGATGCACCATCCAAGCGCGAAGAAATAGTAGATGAGCACGAACGCTCCTATTCCCAGGCCATTGGAAAAGATGCTTTGGGATATAAATGCGCCTAATGCGCCTCCGGCGTTGCTCACTTCCTCAGGCTGTGCCGCCATTTCGGACACTGTGCGGTTCAGGACCAGGCTCTGATCGTCCTCGCCCGATGTAGTGAAATAGGATATTGCCGAGATGAGCATATAGGTTGCCCAGCACATAGAAGCAATGCCTGCAAACATTTTGGTACGACGGTCAGTGAAAAATCGTACAAATACGTTTGCCTTGCTCTTCTTTTTGTCCTTTGTTTCAGCCTTTTGCGAAGTTCCCGCCGATTCTTCACGGGTGTTCCGGTAGCCTGACTGACGACGTTCGTATTCCCGATCCATTGCATCGGGATCAAAATATTCTGATTGGAAATTTCCTGAGTTCATGCGATTAAAAGATGTTATAAAATCTTATGGAATAAGTCCTGATGATAAAGCGTATTTTCCATAAGCGCTTCTATGTACAAAGTTACGATAACCTCCGATTATAAACAATAGAAAAATGTAAAAAAATCCGCACGGACACCTTAATGCCCATGCGGGTATGGGATAACTGCTGTTATTACAATGATTTCAGTGCCTGGATTGCCTGACGGGGGTCAGGAGCATTGAACACATAGTTTCCGGCAACGAGGATGTCGACACCGAGATTGGAGAGCAGTGAGCCGGTGTGGGCGTTGATGCCGCCGTCGACTTCAATGAGCGCATGGGAGCCTGACTCATTGATAAGCTTCTTCATCCGTGACACTTTAGCCAGCGTGTTTGCGATGAACACCTGTCCACCGAATCCGGGATTGACTGACATCACAAGAGCAAGGTCAAGGTCATAGATTATGTCTTCAAGCAGAGCCACCGGTGTGGCGGGGTTTAACGCTACACCTGCTTTCATGCCGGCTTGCTTGATTTTCTGCACCACATGATAGAGATGGGTGCAAGCCTCGGCATGCACTGTCATGTACTCCGCTCCGCAGTCACGCACCTGTGTCACATACTTGTCAGGGTTGACTATCATCAGGTGCACGTCCAGCGGTTTCTTGGATATGCGATGGACCGCTTTGGTAATCTCGAAGCCGAATGAGATGTTGGGAACAAACGTTCCGTCCATGATATCCATGTGGATGAAGTCGGCGGAACTTTCATTCAGCATCTTTATTTCTTCCTGCAGATTGAGGAAGTTTGTGTTTAATATGGATGGTGATACAAGCATAAATCAGTACAAGGTTAAATTGTGATAATTATTGTTGAAGAGAAATTATATTTCGGTCGTTTTCTTTTTGGGTTTAAGCAGGTTATACAAAATGAATAACACACACACACCGCCTATTGCGTATCCGGCGTAAGTCAGATAACTGTTGTAGCGTTCAACCTGGATGAACAGGTCCTTCAGCGGCACAAAGGTCGAAAGAAGATAGCCAAGCGCGGCTAATATTGAGTTCCACACCAGTGCTCCTAAAGCTGTAAAGATGATGAAAGTGCTCATCTTCATGCGGGCAAGTCCGGCAGGAATGGAAATCAGCTGCCTTACTGCAGGAATGAGTCGACCGATGAAGGTGGAGATGGCTCCGTGGTCGTCAAAATACACCTCGGCTTTGTGCACTTTTGTCTCGTCGATGAGAAGGGCATGTCCCACACGGCTGTTGGCAAAGCGGTAAACAATTGGTCGTCCCACCCACAGCGCAAGATAGTAGTTAATGATGGCTCCCACCAATGCGCCTGCCGTGGCGACTATAGTTACCATGTATATATTCATGCTTGAATCAGCCTGCATGGATAGGTAGGCGGCAGGAGGAACTACCAATTCAGATGGGAACGGTATAAAAGAGCTTTCTATGACCATGAAGATAAATACAAACCAATAATTTGCATTCTCAACGAACCAACTGAAAAATTGGTTAGCATCAAATATCGCCAATGGAATTAAATCGATAGTCATAATCTTTACGGTTGTACGAAGTTCAAAATTAGTGATTATTATAATATAGTGCAACTTTTTGGGCTTAAAAAAGTTGCATAAAGTCTAAATTTTTAAATAAAATTATAAGCTGAGGTCAACATCCGTCACTTATAATATACCTATCCTGTGAAACATGTCGCTGTAATACCGGGCTTTCTTTTCGATGGACAGAGGGTAGGCTCTTGAAGTGGATGGCATCCTGAAAATGCTTACCGAATGTCCTGACGGCAGAGCGGCGGTTACGCACTCGCCTATTGCCGGAGCTTCGGTGGAAGTGAGGTTTGCCATCACTTCGGCTGCTTTCTCGCCTGTAGTAGCTATAGCCACGCAGTCAGGCATTCTGTCGAGCAGTGAATACAGGTCAAGCGGCTCCACAATCTCCAGGAATTTGTCCGAAGCATTGTCCTTAAGCCGGCGCACGGCATGACCGGTGTCGCTCAACGCAATCTTCTTTTCGTTGAGGAAGCGTTTTATGTCGTCAAGGCGGAATGTCTTTGCCGACGCGTCGTAGAAATAGTCTTTGTCATTGTGGAAAATGAGTCCCATGATGCGCCAAAAGTCATTTATGCGGTTGGGGTAGTAAAATTCCATACTCCATCGGTTGCTTTTGGGCGGGAACGTTCCGCATATCAAGATTTTGGCTCCATTAGGGATGAATGGAGGGAATGGGTGAGTTTCTAAAGGGCAGTTATCATCCATGATTATATATACTTTTATAATAATAAGTAACGCCGCAACTCGGCAAGGAGTGCGGCGTTATGAGATTTTTAACATTTCAGATGCTGAAATGCGTTATGCTTTGGCGCGTTCTACACGTTCAACATAAGAACCGTCACGGGTGTCGATGCGTACTTTGTCGCCTGTTTCGCAGAATAGGGGAACACGAACTTCAGCACCGGTTTCCACTGTAGCGGGTTTAAGGGTGTTGGTAGCAGTGTCGCCTTTTATACCCGGCTCGGTGTAGGTGATTTCAAGCACAACGCTTGTGGGCATTTCACAAGTGAGGATAGTGTCGGAAGCTGCATGAACCATAGCTTCGCATATGTCGCCTTCCTTGAGGAACTGTACACCGTCGATGCTTTCACCGGGAAGTGCTACTTGCTCGAATGTCTCAGTGTGCATGAAGTTGTAGCCCATGTCGTCCTTGTAAAGGAACTGATAGGGGCGGCGTTCGATGCGAACTTCATCCACCTTTACACCGGAGTTCCAAGTCTTGTCAAGAATACGACCGGTTTTTACATTTTTGAGTTTTGTGCGCACAAAAGCCGGACCTTTACCGGGTTTTACGTGCAAAAATTCTACGATAAAATAATAGTTGCCGTCAATATCGAGGCACATTCCGTTTTTAAAATCTGCAGTAGTTGCCATAGTGATGTTATAGTCTATTTTTAGTCAAATTTCTAAATTCGAGTGCAAAGATACATAATTATCAGATGATTATTGGTAAAAATCAGTATCTTTTTTTCTGTTTTTGTTTTCGATGGAACCCTGATGCGTGGCTATTTTCGAAATTTTTATATGCCGGAAATAACTTTGATATCAAGTCGTGGCGATGCAACTTCTTTAAAGCCAGGATGATAGACTGCCGGTATTCAGGGTCGTACCAGAAAAAGAACTGACGTTGGGCTTTTTTATCCTCAGGCTTGACGGCGCAGTACACTTTTTCGCCTGTGTAAGGATTGTAGCCGGTGTAATACATCTCGGTTGCTACGGTCATGGGGGTGGGCGTGAAATCCTGCACCTGCTCAAGGTGCATGTTCAGATTTTTTGTTTCCACCGCCAGTTCCGCCATGTCCACTTCTCGGCATCCGGGATGGGATGAGATGAAGTAGGGTATAAGCTGCTGCCGGAGTCCGTTGCGTTCATTTATCTTGTCGAATATCTCTTTGAACCGGTAATATTGGTCAAATGACGGCTTCCGCATCAGTTCGAGCACATGGGGGCAAGTGTGTTCGGGCGCAACTTTTAGGCGTCCTGACACATGGTCGCGTATCAGCTCCTCATTGTACCGGCGGTTGACACGGTCCACTTCTTTGTCGCCTGAGGGATGCATGGAAAGGTCGTAGCGCACTCCGCTGCCTATGAATGACTTTTTTACGCCGGGCAATGCGTCCACGGCATGATATATTTCAAGGAGCCGGGTGTGGTCGTTATTGAGATTGGGGCAAGGTTTCGGGTGAAGACATGACGGGCGAAGGCATTTCTCGCAGATGTCCTTGTTCTTGCCGCCCATACGGTACATGTTGGCTGACGGGCCTCCGAGGTCGGAGATGTAGCCTTTGAAATCCTCCATTTCGGTCACTTTCCGTGCTTCCTTCAGTATCGACTCCTTGCTTCGGGAGGCGATGAACTTGCCTTGATGCGCCGATATGGTGCAGAATGCACATCCACCGAAACATCCCCGGTGCAGATTGATGGAGTGCTTTATCATTTCCCATGCAGGAATGCTCTTCCCTTTGTACCGCGGATGCGGCAGGCGGGTGTAGGGAAGGTCGAAGGAACTGTCAATCTGCTCAGTTGTCATGGGCGGGAGCATGGGGTTGATTTTCACCGCTTTGTTCCCATGTTTCTGCCAGATGGTTGCGCCGTGGATGCGGTTGGACTGCTGTTCCACATGCTTGAAGTTAGTGGCTTGTTTGCGTTTGTCGGCTAAACATTCTTCAAACGATGCGAGGACTACGTTGTTGGAATCGGGTGCCGGGATTGCCTCTGCCGGCAGGAGAATTGCTGTCTGCGGAACATCAAGGATGGATTTTATCGGTTCTCCGTTTTGCATCCGTGTCGTTACTTCGCTTACTGGTATTTCCCCCATGCCATAGATAACCATATCCACCGGCGCGTCAAGCAGGATGGATGGACGAAGGCGGTCCTCCCAGTAGTCGTAGTGCGCCACACGCCTTAATGATGCTTCGATGCCTCCGGCTATCACCGGCACATCGGGATACAGTTCTTTCAGTATCTTGCTGTAAACTATGGTAGGGTAATCGGGGCGCATTCCGGCGCGGCCGTTGGGGGTATAGGCATCGTCGCT
>DAAL01000030.1 GCA_001701065.1 Bacteroidales bacterium GP4 | reverse complement strand
CGGTCTGAAAAACGGGAGTACTATAGTATCCTTGCCGATTCCGTTGGTCTTGGTAAGACATTCACCGCTCTTTCGGTCATAAAATATTATGAGAACCGCAACAAGTCCGTTCTCGTCCTATGCCCAAAGAAGTTGCACGACAACTGGGTCACTTACCGCAGCAACTACGTAAACAATCCACTTGTCGCCGACCGTCTGCGCTATGATATCCTATATCATACCGACCTTTCTCGTCAGTCAGGACAAAGCAACGGTCTTGACCTTGAACACATAAACTGGGGCAATTATGACCTCGTCGTTATCGACGAAAGCCACAATTTCCGTAACGGAGGCAAAGTTACCACCGATGAGAACGATGAAAACCCTCGCGAAAACCGCTACCTCCAATTGATGAACAAGGTTATCCGCGCCGGTGTCAAGACCAAGGTATTGATGCTTTCGGCTACGCCCGTAAACAACCGTTTCAATGACCTGCGCAATCAGCTTGCCCTCGCATATGAAGGCGATAGTTCAAAACTTGATTCGCTGCTCTCTACTCACTCCTCACTTGACGACATTTTCCGTCAAGCGCAGACAGCCTTCAACCGATGGTCCACACTCACTCCTGAAGACCGCACAACAAAAGCGCTCCTTGAATCATTGAGTTTCGACTTCTTTGAAGTTCTTGACAGTGTCACTATTGCCCGAAGCCGTAAACACATCGAGCAATATTATGACACTTCCGATATAGGTAAATTCCCGGAAAGATTGAAGCCCATCTCCCGTTCCCCGAAACTCACCGACTTGCCCACGGCTGTCAACTTCAATGATATTTTCGTCAGCGTGACGGAGCTTAATCTCGCTATATATACCCCCTCGGATTTCATCTTGCCGAGCAAGTTGGAGAAATACATGGAAGTGCGCGAGGACGGACGTTTCAGCAATCTTTCCCGTAGCGGTCGTGAACGAGGCATCAGACAACTTATGAGCATCAACCTGCTCAAACGCCTTGAAAGTTCGGTCAACTCTTTCCGGCTTACCCTTGAACGAATCAGGAAATATATCGAAGCTACCATAAATGCAATTGACGAACTTGCATCCAAACATGAGACTTCGATGGTCTGCGATTACGATTTCTCATACGGTCTCGACTTCGACGAAAGAGAGGACACGGTCTTTATTGGTAATAAAAAGACTAAAATCGCACTGGAGGATATGGACTATGTTCAGTGGCGCGGCTATCTTGCCAAAGACCTCGACAATCTGAACACGTTGCTGTTCATGCTTGCCGACATCACCCCTGAACATGATAGCAAACTGCAAATGCTCATTGAGGAGATTCACAACAAGTTTGCCACTCCCATCAACAGCGACAACAAGAAGATAATAGTATTTACAGCCTTCTCCGACACGGCTCAATATCTCTACGATAATATCGCACCGCTCATAAAAGAGCGCACAGGGCTTAACACGGCTCTTGTGTCGGGAGACGTAGAAGCCCGCTCGACTCTTAAACTTCGCGAGAAGCTTGACTTTAACAAAGTCCTTACGCTGTTTTCGCCGATTTCCAAGGAAAAGGCCGCTATCTATCCTAATTTAAGTGATGAGATAGATGTACTTATAGCTACCGATTGCATCTCGGAGGGCCAGAACCTCCAGGACTGCGATTTCCTCATCAACTACGACATCCATTGGAACCCCGTGCGCATCATTCAGCGTTTCGGCCGTATTGACCGTATCGGCTCGCGCAACGCTGTTATCCAGCTTGTCAACTACTGGCCCGACATGAATCTTGACGATTACATCAATCTCAAAGGTCGTGTCGAGGCCCGTATGAAAGTGTCGGTTCTCACCGCTACCGGCGATGACAACCCTCTCTCCGCCGAGGAACAGGGCGATCTCAAATATCGCCGCGACCAGTTGGAACGCCTCAAAGAGGAAGTCGTGGATATTGAGGAGATGAATACCGGTGTCTCAATCATGGACTTGGGGCTGAATGAGTTTCGCCTTGACCTGCTCGAATATATGCGTGACGGTCACGACATTGAGCATACACCCTTCGGACTTCATGCCATTGTTACCTCAACGAAGGATGCGCCTCCGGGGGTAATTTTCGTGCTCAAAAATCGCAATAATGACATAAACATCGACCGCAAGAATAGGCTGCATCCGTTCTATATGGTCTACATATCCAAAGACTCCGAAGTAATCGTTGACCACCTCGACCCGAAAGACCTTCTCGACCGAATGCGCCATCTATGCCGCAGCAAGTCGGAGCCAGTGGTTGAACTTTGCCGAAAGTTCAATGCCGAAACTCGCGACGGTCAGCGCATGGGCACATACTCCCGTCTGCTCGGCGATGCCATCTCATCGCTTATCAAAGTCAAGGAGTCAACCGACCTCTTTTCCTTCCTCGACGGCGATAGCGGTTCGCTTTTCGACAACGATGTTCGTTGCCTTGATGATTTTGAGTTAATATGTTTCTTAATTATCCGATAATATGTTAGGTCTACCGCAATCTACAGAAGTCAAGAGACCGCTTCCGAAAGCGCAACTTTATAAGCGGTTTGACTGGAAACCATCGCAACGTGAAAGTTTCGATAGTTCCGTGTCGCATCTCGATTTCGTTAACTGGATTGCACCTCGAACCCTCCCGGCTATCGCCGAGGGGAACGAGGTTAAAGAGATTTTTGTTATCGAAGTCTCTCTCAAAAATCGAGACTACGACCCGAAGAACATTGTCCTTCTCGCTAAGAGTATTCCGCAACGCGTAATATATCTACTTCGCTTCGAGGACGAGGCTATGCTTGCCGTGTACCACGCCAAGTTATTCACTTCTCCGTGGCAATCGTTGGACTCTTCCTCGGTCGAACTTTCCGGCCTCAATCTTGATGCCGTATGGCAGTCTATCGTTTCTTCAATCGGTCAGTTCTCGGTCGAGCAAGACAAGTCGCTCACCGAGCAAATTAAGGTCGATGAAGAACACGACAAACGTCTCCGCCAAATTGCTGCATTGGAGCGTCAGATGAACGCCACCAAGCAGCCGAGACGGAAAAGAGAACTTTTCCTTGAACTCCAAAAACTGAAAAATCTATGACGAATCCAGATTCACTTTTTCATTATACGACTGATTTCCAGACGCTTCTTGTAATATTGAAAACTGGATTTAGATTTTCATTTTCTTTAGAAACTTATGCATTACCTGCGATCAAGACTGAAACAGGCAATCTGACATCATTTCTTTCGGATCCGTTGAGATATGGTTTCGTTGGTATTCCAATGGTATGCTTTTGTGATATTCCAATATCACGAGCAAATAAACATGCTTCCGAATATAATAATTATTGTGTAGGTATAAGCAAAGATTTTGTAATCGCTCTTTACGGACAAAATTACAGGGAAATATCCTTTAACCCGATCCAATACATATCTGCTGATAATTTTTATCTTGCTTTTCAGGACTTATTTATTCTTGATAAGCTAAGAAATTCAGCTCCTTCAAATGTCCAATTTTGCAAAAAATCCTTATGTAATATATTGGGATTATACAAACCGTTAGAAGGCTTCGATTTCAAGAATAATAGACGGCGCCGATTCTATGACGAGAATGAATGGAGATGTATATATCTGGATAAAGTAAATCCTAAAACAGACTGGTTATGGAATTTGCCAACCGATTATAAATCTGCAAAATTGGTTGTTGATAAAGCTAATTCTAAGCTATATTGCAGTAAGTTGGCATATTTGCCTTTTGAGGAAGATAAAGAGCATTGCTTACGATATTTTATAAATCATATCATTGTAAACAATGATATGAAATAGAAGAAGTAATAAAAGTGATCCGCAAATCACCCAAATTATTTGGAATTTCCTTGCCTTTACGAAGCCATTTAAGAGATTGGTTACTAACAAGAGTAACATCTTTTGAACGCATAGAAAATGATTATTAAATTGACACAATGTATAAATGGAAAAATTAAAAATGAAAACCCATGACGCAGCAGAGGGCAATGTGGCGAAGATAGCCGCGTTGTTCCCTCAGTGCGTCACTGAGCGATTAGGCAAGGACGGCACATCCGAACTTGCTATAGACTTCGACAAGTTGCGGGCAGAACTGTCGAAGGATGTGCTCGACGAGGGCGAGGAACGCTATCAGTTCACTTGGCCTGATAAGCGTGCCGCATCGCGTCTTGCAAACGAGCCTACCGACAAGACGCTTCGCCCCGATGTTGACGCCTCAGTGAATTTTTGGAGCACTGAAAATCTCTATATCGAGGGCGACAACCTTGACGTGCTGAAAGTGCTCCGCGAGAACTATCTCGGCAAGGTGAAGATGATTTACATCGATCCGCCATACAACACCGGTAACGATTTCGTCTATAACGACGACTTCGCCCAATCTCGTGACGAGTTCGAGGCATCGAGCGGACTGTTTGACGACGAGGGAAACCAACTCGTTGACCCCATGCAACGCAACACTGAAAGCAACGGTCGCTTTCACACCGATTGGCTCAATATGATTTATCCTCGCCTTAAAGTTGCCCGTACACTTCTTACGGAAGATGGTGTGATCTTCATTTCAATGGATGATAACGAAGAAAAAAATCTTAAGGCTGTATGCGATGAGATTTTTGGAGCTAAAAATTTCATCGCCCAAGTAGTCTGGGAACGATCTTATGCTCCAATAAACTTAAAGAAGCATTTTTCCGAGAGTCATGATTATATATTGTGTTATGCAAAAGATATAAATAATGCAATATGTAATGGTCTTCCTCGACCTGAATCTACAAATGCTAAATATGGAAACCCAGACAATGATCCGCGAGGACCGTGGCGAACTGATAATTTATCAGTAGGACCTGTTGTGGCAGACAAGGTTTATGAAATTGTTACTCCAAGTGGTCGTGTTTGTCTTCCTCCTAAGGGGAGATGTTGGTTATACACCAAAGAACGTTATCAAGAAATGGTAGCTGATAACCGTATTTGGTTTGGCGAGGACGGTAATAACATTCCTGCACCAAAAAGATTTCTCTCTGAGGTTAAACAAGGTTTAACTCCTATGACAATCTGGAAATATACAGAAGTCGGACATAACCAAGACTCAATGAGAGAACTCAGAGAACTTTTCGATGGAGAAAAAGTATTTGATTACTCTAAACCAGTTAAACTGGTAGAAAGGATGTGTAACCTATATTCTTCTACCGACTGTATAGTTCTTGATTTTTTCAGTGGCAGTGCTACCACAGCTCACGCTGTAATGAAGCTCAACGCTGAGGACGGAGGCAAGCGCAAGTTCATAATGGTGCAACTCCCTGAGGTCACAGATGAAAAGAGTGAAGCGCGTAAAGCCGGCTACGAAACCATCTGCCAAATCGGTGAGGAACGTATACGTCGTGCCGGAAAACGCATCAAAGAAGACGCGGGTCTGCAAGGTCAAGACCTCGACACCGGCTTCCGTGTCCTCAAACTCGACTCGTCGAATATGGAGGATGTTTTCTATACACCGGAAAACTTCGATGCTAAAAACATCTTCACTACTGTTGACAATGTAAAGCCCGGTCGCACTCCGCTTGACTTGCTTTTTCAAGTCCTACCCGAACTCAACATAGAGTTGTCGGCAAAGATTGAGGGAAAGGAGGTCAACGGCAAAAAGGTATTCTTTGTCGACGGCACTTACCTTATCGCCACATTCGACAAGGACGTGAACGAGTCCACCGTGACTGAGATTGCCAAGGTGCAACCGCAATACTTCGTTATGCGCGATGCCTCCGCCGCCAATGACAATGTGCTCGACAACTTCGAGCAAATCTTCCGCCACTATTCACCCGACACCATCCGCAAAATCCTCTAAGGCATGAAGTTCAAATTTAAGATACAGGAATATCAGACAAATGCCGTGGAGAATACTACCGCAATCTTCACCGGGCAACCAAATCGTGACTCTTCAAAATACCGCCGCGACGTCGGCAAACTTGCCAAAGGTACGCTTTTCTCCGAGGAGGAAGAAGCGGGCTACCGCAATGCCGATGTAGAGCTTGACAAGAAGCAACTTCTCGCCAATATCCGCGAAATGCAGGTCAGAAACCAAATCGTGCCGAGCACCACTCTTGCCTCCGGGCATGGTGTGGTTAATCTCGACATCGAGATGGAGACCGGCACCGGCAAGACCTACGTCTATATCAAGACAATGTTTGAACTCAACAAACAATACGGCTGGTCGAAGTTCATCATCGTTGTGCCAAGCATTGCCATACGTGAAGGAGTTGCCAAGTCGTTCCGAATGCTTGAGGACCATTTTATGGAACACTATGGGAAGAAAGCCCGTTGGTTTGTCTACAATTCATCCAACCTCAATCAACTTGATCAGTTCTCGCAGGACAGCGGAATATCGGTTATGATTATAAATACTCAGGCATTCGCTACTTCGCTCAAAGAGGGAGGACGGTCAAAGGAGAGCCGCATAATCTACTCGAAGCGAGATGAATTTGCATCCCGCCGCCCTATCGACGTGATTGCCGCCAACCGCCCCATAATCATTATGGACGAGCCTCAGAAAATGGAAGGAGCAGCCACTCAGGGAGCACTTGCTAAATTTATGCCGCTATTTATGCTCAACTACTCCGCAACACACAAAACCCGACATAACCTTATATATGCCCTTGATGCATATGACGCTTATAAAGAAAAACTGGTAAAACGCATTCAGGTACAAGGTTTTGAAGTCCGGAACATAAAAGGCACAAGCGGCTATCTCTACCTTGACAGCTTTGTGCTTTCGCCAAAGCATTCTCCCGAGGTAAAGTTAGAAATAGAGTGCCGGAAAAAGAACGGAAGCATCAAAAGGGAAGTACATAAGTTCCGCTTCGGCGACAATCTGCGCATCCAAAGCGACCTCGCCCAGTATGAAGGCTACACCATAACTGAAATCAACCCTAAAGGCAAAGGTTATGTCACGTTCCAGAACGGCATGACAGTGTATGCCGGTCAAGTAATAGGCGACACCAATGAAGAAGCATTACAACGAGCACAAATCAGGGAAACCATCCGTACACATTTTATAAAAGAAAGAGAACTTTTCAACCGAGGCATAAAATGCTTAAGCCTATTCTTCATAGATGAAGTCGCCCATTACCGCAGATACGGCGATAATGGCGAGGAAATAAAGGGACGTTTCCAAGAAATATTCGAGGAGGAATACTCGCGAATCATCAATGAATTTATCTCGATTTTCGATACTCCTTACGACAAATATCTGCGCCGCTTCCTCGCCTATCAAGTTCACGCAGGATACTTCTCAATAGACAAGAAAGGGCGGTTAGTCAACAGTAAAGAGAATGAAAGCGAAGAAAAGACTTCGGCATATGACCTTATATTGAAGGATAAGGAACGACTGCTGAGTTTCGATGAGCCTACCCGATTCATTTTCTCACACTCAGCACTCCGCGAAGGCTGGGACAATCCCAATGTGTTCCAGATATGCACACTGCGACACAGCAATTCCGCCACAGCCAAACGTCAGGAAGTAGGACGAGGACTGCGTATAGCCGTGGACCAAAACGGAATAAGGCAAGACAAAGAACTTCTCGGAGATGATGTACACACTGTAAACCTGCTTACAGTCATAGCCAACGAGAGTTATAGCGACTTCACAACTGCTCTGCAACGAGAAACCCGTGAAGCGCTTCGTGAACGCACGGCACGTGCGACACAGAACTATTTCACTTGCCGCAAAGTCAAGAACAACAAGGGCGAAATATACGAAATTACCGAATCGGACGCTCGCCGCATAATGATATATCTCGAAGATTCAGGTTACGTAGACTCCGACGGATATCTTACCGATAAGTTCCGTTCCGACTATAAAGCAGATAAGCTTGAATCATACGGGACGGCTCTTGAGCCTATTTCCAAAAGCGTAACTGCGCTTGTGGCTTCAATCTTTGATCCGAAAGCTATTGATGAGATGGTAGAAGAGGTGGGCGCAACTACTCAGGAAAATAATCTGAATGAAAATTTCAGCGATAACTGTTTCCAAAAGATGTGGAATGAAATCAACCGAAAATATGCCTATACGGTTCATTATGATTCCAATGAATTGATTGAAAAAACAATCAACAATCTACGTAATAACCTCACTGTGACCCGGCTCCAATATGTGAAAATAACAGGAGAACAAACCGATGCACTCAATTTTGGGAAGACAAAATCCACAACCACAATGATAAACGATATTAGCACATCGTCAGTAGCTTATGACCTTGTGGGAGATATTGCAAAGAAAGCTCGTATCACCCGGCGAACCACAGCAAAAATACTGCAAGGAATAGGCAATAAGATACTGCTTTTCAAAGAAAACCCGGAAGAATTTATTCGTAATGTCTCAAAAGCGATTCGTGAAGAAAAAGCGACAATGATAGTCGAGCATATATCTTACAACAGAATAGAAGGGAGATATGACAGCACAATCTTTATTCCGGAACGACGATTAAACATAAATAAAGCCATTGAATTGTCGAAACACATAACTCCCTACGTGCCTTACGATAGTGACGGAGAAAAAAAATTCGCCACTGAGCTTCAGGGCGCAAGCGAGGTACTCATTTTCGCTAAACTTCCAAGAACTCTGACGATTCCAACCCCGGTAGGCAATTATGCTCCCGATTGGGCTATAGTGTTTGAAGAAGGCACAGTACGTCACATCTTCTTTGTCGCCGAGACCAAAGGATCACTTGAAGACATGGAATTACGAGGTGTGGAGAAAGCAAAAACCGAGTGCGCCAAACGGCTGTTCAACTCCATCTCGACGAATACGACTCGTTATGACGTGGTGGATAAGTTCGAGAATCTGTATAATATCATCAATGGTATAGGATAAGTGAAGCACCATCTGCAATATTTTATAAATTAATCCAACCTAAATCACGCCATATAAATATTTTGTTATACCTTTGCGATTGACAAACAAAGAAAGCTGATGATTATGTCGGAACAGGAATTGAATTCATACCGTTTCACTTCAGGCAACGAACCTTCTGATGAAATGCTAAAGTGCA
The DNA here is from genome assembly GCA_001701065.1 of Bacteroidales bacterium GP4. Classification (GTDB taxonomy): domain Bacteria; phylum Bacteroidota; class Bacteroidia; order Bacteroidales; family Muribaculaceae; genus Muribaculum. The sequence goes on along the minus strand of DAAL01000030.1, from coordinate 995 downwards.
TCATGAAAGAGGTTGCTGAAGATGCAATGGCGCGTCGGCGTGAAGCAGAACGACGTGTCAATGAATCTGTCGATAAACAGCGCATTGCCTTGAAAGCGGAATGGAGTAAACGACTAAGCACTATCCTCTAACATGAATAATGAGAGGAAACCTGAGCTAATAATGATTGCCGGCCCCAACGGATCCGGTAAAACGTCTGTTACTCAGAAATTTCTACATCACGAATGGGGTGAAGGCATAGTCTATATCAATCCCGATGAGGTCGCCAAGAATAGATTTGGCGACTGGAATTCCAACAGTTCCGTATTAAAAGCAGCAAATTATTGTGAGGAATGGAGAGAAAGATGCCTGAATGAGAAAACGAGCTTTGTTTTTGAAACCGTTTTTTCTTCACAGGATAAAATTGACTTTTTACTGCGTGCCCGGCAAGCAGGCTTTTTTATCCGAGTCTTTTTCATAGCAACAAATCATCCCTCAATCAATGCTTCAAGGATAGCCAACCGAGTAATCGAGGGAGGTCATGATGTCCCGATTACAAAGATTATTTCAAGATTTTATAAATCAATCCTGAATTGTGAAATAATAGCGAAATTTGTGGACCGACTGTATGTCTACGACAATTCAGTTGACGGAAGAGACGCTATGTTATTATTCGGACTCACAAATGGTGTTTTAGGTAAATTATATGTTAAAAATGTGCCGGAATGGGCACGCAACATATTACCTGAAACCGATGAAATTTAAATTCAAGATGCAGCAATATCAGACTGATGCCGTTGTAGTCGCTTGAGGACATGGGAACTACGAGGCGTGGAGAAAGCAAAAACCGAGTGCGCCAAACGGCTGTTCAACTCCATCTCGACCAATACGACACGTTATGACGTGGTGGATAAGTTCGAGAATCTGTATAATATCATCAACGGTATAGGATAAGTGAGGATGTTTCCGAGGTATTTTTGCGGTTAATGGCGGGAATATTTCTCGGTTTCATAAAT
>DAAL01000050.1:2648-3049 GCA_001701065.1 Bacteroidales bacterium GP4 | reverse complement strand
GGATTTGTGGCATTGCTCACTCCCTGTGTGTGGCCTATGATTCCGCTCACAGTGAGCTTCTTCCTGAAAAAAGGGAAGTCGCGCGCACGTTCCATAGGCGATGCCTTCATCTACGGATTCTCCATTATAGCCATCTACCTCGCCTTAGGGCTTATCATCACCGCGCTGTTCGGCGCAAGTTCGCTCAACGCATTGTCCACCAGTGCGGTGTGCAACATTATCTTCTTCCTGCTCCTCGTGGTGTTTGCCGTCTCTTTCTTCGGGGCGTTCGACATCACTCTGCCCTCATCGTGGGCAAACAAGATGGACTCAACCGCCGAGCGCACCACCGGACTTCTGAGCATCTTTTTCATGGCGTTCACCCTCACTCTGGTGTCATTTTCATGCACCGGTCCCATCAT
>DAAL01000050.1:0-2630 GCA_001701065.1 Bacteroidales bacterium GP4 | reverse complement strand
CCAGCACCGGCGACAAGTTTGGTCCGGCGGTGGGCATGTTCGGCTTCTCGCTTGCGCTTGCCATTCCGTTCTGCCTTTTCGCTATGTTCCCGTCATGGCTCCAGAGTGCGCCTAAATCGGGCGGCTGGATGAACACCGTGAAGGTCGTGCTTGGTTTCATAGAGCTTGCCTTGTCGCTGAAATTCCTCTCCGTAGCCGACCTTGCCTATGGCTGGCACATCCTTGACCGTGAGGCGTTCCTTGCGCTGTGGATTGTGATTTTCGGTTTGCTCGGCATGTATCTTCTCGGCAAGTTCACTTTTTCCCACTACGGCAAGCCTGACGGAAGCGTGGGCACCGTGAGGTTCTTCCTCGCCCTTGCGTCCCTGTCGTTCATGGTCTATCTCATTCCGGGGCTGTGGGGCGCGCCGCTCAAGGGAGTCAGCGCGTTTGTGCCGCCGCTTTACACCCAGGACTTCAACCTTTACGGCGGAGGATTCCACGAGTATGACGACTATGACGAGGGTATGAAAGCCGCCGCCAAGGAAGGCAAACCCGTGTTCATCGACTTCTCCGGCTACGGCTGCGTCAATTGCAGAAAGATGGAGGGCGCAGTGCTCGACGACCCCAATGTACACGCCATGATTGAGGACAACTTTGTGGTGGTGAAGCTCATGGTAGACGAGAAGAAGAGCCTTCCCGAACCGCTTAAGGTGATGGAAAACGGCAAGGAAATCACTCTCGACACTTACGGCGACAAGTGGAGCTACCTCCAGCGCTATAAGTTCCAGGCTAACGCCCAGCCTTACTATGTGATAGTCGATGCGCAGGGCAAACTCCTTTCGGGACCCTATTCCTACGACGAAAATATAGCCAAGTTCAGCAAATTCCTTGAGTTAGGCATAAAAAGAAGTCAGGAATAGCGCACTGTTGCCGCCGGCTAAGAAAAAAATTTCTTAATTTTTGACGGTATTAGAAAATAAGATATTATCTTTGCACTGTATAACACAAAAAGAATCGTATAATTATCTAAAATTTTATTTATCATGGCTTACGTAATCACTGACAAATGTGTGGCTTGCGGTACTTGTCTACCCGTTTGCCCCGTTGAAGCAATCTCTGAGGGTGACATCTATCACATCGATCCCGACACTTGTATCGAATGTGGTAGCTGCGCTGAAGTTTGCCCCAGCGAAGCAATTATTCCCGGCGAATAATCCACACCATCAACCGATTAAACGGGGACTGTGCCGCATCGCGCCACAGCCCCCGTTTTTATTCCGTCGTAACCCTCGGCTCAAAATCCAAAATCCCAAAATTCAAAATTCTACCTCTTCCCCCACCTTGATTCCTGAAGGGCTTTCAGCTTTGCCTCGCTTGCATTGTCGCCCGGCTTCCAGAACACCGTTCCCTCCATCCCGTCGGGCAAAAACTGCTGACGCACAAAATTCCCCGGATAGTCGTGGGCGTACTTATAGTTCTTTCCGTAGTCCAGTTCCTTCATGAGCTTCGTGGGCGCGTTGCGTATGTGCAGCGGTACCGGCNNNNAACCGCCGCCAATGCCGAGTCTATCGCCATATAAGCCGAATTGCTTTTGGGCGACGTGGCGAGGTAGATTGTGCACTCAGCCAGCGGTATCCGTCCCTCGGGCCAACCTATCTTATGGATGGTGTCGAATGTGGCGTTGGCAAGCAGCAGCGCGTTAGGATTGGCAAGCCCTATGTCCTCGGCGGCGAGTATCACCAGCCGTCGTGCTATAAACTCCGGCTGTTCCCCTCCGGCTATCATCCTCGCCAGCCAGTAGATAGCCGCATCCGGGTCGCTTCCCCGCACACTCTTGATAAACGCCGATATTATGTCATAGTGCATCTCGCCCGTCTTGTCATATGCCATCGGGTTCTCCTGTAGCCTCACCGTCACCGTCTCGTCGTCTATCACCATTTCCTCGTCGGGGAGGGTTGATTGTTCTAGCAAGTCCAGTATGTTGAGCAGCTTGCGCGCGTCCCCTCCGGCGTAACGGAAGAGTGCCTTGGTGCTTTTCACCGTCGCCTTCCGTTTCTTCAGAATTTCATCGGTGGTGAGTGCGCGGTTGAGCATCAGCGTGAGGTCCTCCTCCTCAAGCGGCTTGAGCACATACACCTGCGCGCGCGACAGCAGCGGACGTATCACCTCAAACGACGGGTTCTCCGTCGTAGCCCCTATCAGCGTAACTATGCCGCTTTCCACCGCACCAAGCAGACTGTCCTGCTGCGACTTGTTGAATCGGTGTATTTCGTCTATGAACAGTATCGGCCGCCCCTTGCTGAACATGCTCCGGGCATCGGCTTTGCACTGTTCTATCACGTCCCTTACGTCCTTCACCCCCGAGTGAACTGCGCTCAGGGTGTAGAACGGCGACTCCACGCTTTGGGCGATGATTCGCGCCAGTGTGGTTTTCCCCACCCCCGGCGGTCCCCATAGCAGAAACGAAGCGATGTTGCCCGATTCTATCATGCGGCGTATCACCGAGTTAGGGCCCACAAGGTGGGTTTGACCTATATATTCATCCAGTGTCGTGGGGCGTAGGCGTTCAGCCAGTGGTGCTTGCATAGTCGTAAATGGTTTAGTGTCCGTTATCAATTAGGTGCATTTGTGCACCTAATTGATAACGC
>DAAL01000154.1 GCA_001701065.1 Bacteroidales bacterium GP4 | reverse complement strand
CGCTGCATGAAGCGCCGGCACCCGCAGCTGTAGAGAAACCTAAGGAAAAAGCGGCTCCTCCTAGATCCAATAACTTCCTTCGTCAGATAGAAAAAGCACGCGAACGGCAGTCCGGACAAAAGAAAGAGGAACGCCGTGTAAAGCATTCCTCTTCTGTGTTTAGCCGCAAGGGGGTACTAAAGTCCAAATCCCAGTGCCATCTTAATTGAGTATTCACGCGCGAATAAATCTTCGCTTACTTGTGAAAGCCTGTAATAAGCTGCTTTGACCAACTTAAACGGTTTCCCTTCTTCACTGCATGAGCAGTTGTTGTTCTGACTGTCCTTAATTCCGAACGGGTCATCTTCGATCCACATTGATCTAACGGTTAGTAAATTCTTGTCCATGGTTGATAAAGTTTTAGTATATGGTTAAAATGCATTGTCTACAATAAACAACGTCCTTAGACCATAGAAGTTTATCCCATGAAGCAATATTTTATGTTAAAAATGTGAATTTACAACAGTCGGAAGGCTTTTTCAGCTTTTTCCGTTCACATTGTCGTCAAGCTTGTCACTGTTTTGACCAAGACTGTTCATCTGTTTCAATTCTGCCTTTACATTCTCTTGTGTAGGCGCAGAGTAGGGGGCGGTCTGTTCTCCGGGAGTTTGTTCTTTGTCCTCGGAGGGGTCGGTAAAGTCTTTATCTATCATAGTAGTATTATATTTGAGTTCACAATTATAACAACTACTATGGATTTTAGTTTGGTTGCAGTTCCTTGACCGCTTTAGCGAGTGACTGGAGGGCGTTGCCGAGCACTGTGCGCGGACAACCCACATTCAGTCGCATGAATCCTTCCCCTTCCGAACCGAACATTGCTCCGTCGTTCAATGCCAGGTGGGCTTTATTCACGAACAAGTCCACCAGTTCATCATGGGAAAGTCCCAACCCCCGGCAGTCAAGCCAAATCATGAATGACGCTTCGGGACGTATCATTTTTACTTGCTTCAAGTGAGAGCTAAGCTGCTCTTGAACGAAGTCTATATTGTCATGTATATAAGACAGGGCATCGTCGAGCCAGTCTTCACCATTGTTATAGGCGGCAATGGTGCCGATTATCGCCACGAAAGTTGGGGCATTGAACTCGTTTACGGTCATCCATTCGAAGAAGGGAGCGCGTAAAGCGGGGTTCTTTATTATGCACCATGAACTTACAAGTCCGGCGATATTGAATGTTTTGGACGGTGCTCCCAGGGTGATCGCCACTTCGGCGGCTTCGTCGCTTACTGACGCGAACGGGAAATGGGTGCGTCCGTCAAGCATCAGATCGCCGTGGATTTCGTCGCTTGCCACTATCACGCTGTATTTTTTAGCGAGTGATGCCACTTTCTGCAAAGTGGCTTTATCCCACTGTATTCCCACGGGATTGTGGGGATTGCACAGTATCATCAATTTCGGCTTTTCGTCGCGGAATATTCTTTCCAGCCCTTCAAGATCCATGGTATAGGTGTCGCCATGCGGGATGAGGGGGTTATTGACGAGTGTCCTTTTGTTGCCTACGGTGAGATTCTTGAACGGATGGTACACCGGCGGCTGGATTACGATTTTGTCGCCCGGTTGTGTGAAGAAATTGATTACGTAGCCTATGGCTTTTACCACGCCGGGCATGAATGTGATTTCATCGGTGCTTACTTCCCAGTTGTGGCGGTGCTTCAGCCATCGGGTTATTGATTCCCAGAATTCAGCCGGGACGATGTTGTAGCCGTAGATAGGGTGCTTGAATCGCCCTATCAGCGCATCCTTGATTTCATCTGCCACAGGAAAGTCCATGTCGGCTATCCACATAGGGCACAGATTGTCACAACCGAAAAGTTCTTCAAGACCGTCGCACTTCATGGCACCCGATCCTTTTCTCTCAATAATAAGGTCAAAATTATGTTTTCCCATTGCGTATAATTCCGTTAAAAAATGTAGAAAGATAAGGTTTTTCCTTCCACAAGTGCAAATATACGACTTTTAATTGCATTAAGAAACTGTTTATGATTTTCTTATTAGATATTTTTTTGCTAAGTTTGCACTTAGAAACTGTTTAGACAGTTTTTTGATAGGTCTTGTTGACTGTATTCCCCTCAACATTTGTAATAATTAAAGCCTCAAAAATGGAAGAACGTAAGATTATGACCCCGGAAGAGGAAGACCAGATGGTCGAAGCTGAGTTTCGTGATGTGCTCAACGGTTATCTTCATAGTAATCATCGTAAAAAGGTGGAAATTATTGAGCGTGCCTTTAAGTTTGCTAAAGAGGCGCATAAGGGAATACGCCGTCGTTCGGGCGAACCTTACATCCTCCATCCCATTGCGGTAGCTAAGATAGCAAGCCAGGAGATAGGGCTTGGATCGACATCCATCTGCGCCGCGTTGCTGCATGACGTGGTGGAGGACACTGAATATACGGTGGAGGACATCGAGTCCCACTTCGGGAAGAAGATAGCCCAGCTGGTTGCCGGGCTCACCAAGATTTCAGGTGGAATTTTCGGCGACAAGGCATCGGCGCAAGCTGAGAATTTCCGCAAACTCCTTCTGACTATGAGCGAGGACATCAGAGTGGTGCTGATAAAAATGGCTGACCGCCTCCATAACATGCGCACACTCGGCTCCATGTCGCCCAACAAGCAATATAAGATAGCAGGGGAGACTCTCTACATCTACGCTCCGCTGGCGCATCGCCTTGGACTTTTTGCCATTAAGACCGAACTTGAGAATCTGAGCTTCAAATACGAGCACCCGGTGGCTTACGAACGCATCTCTGACCAGATAAAGGAGTCGGAGGCGCGTCGGTCGGCTGTGTACAATGATTTTTCATTGCCTATCAAGGAGAAGCTGGATGAGATGGGGTTGAAGTATGATGCGAAGGCACGTCTTAAATCGGTGTACTCCATCTGGCGCAAGATGCAGACAAAGAATATTCCGTTCGAGGAAGTGTATGACCTCTATGCCGTGAGGATTATTTTCGATTGCGACGACATATCCAAGGAGAAAGCTATATGCTGGCAGATATATGCGATGATCACTGACCTCTATAAGCTACATCCTGAACGTACACGCGACTGGATAAGCAATCCCAAAGCCAACGGTTACCAGGCTCTCCACCTTACAGTCATGGGACCTGACGGCAACTGGATAGAGGTGCAGATAAGGTCGAAGCGCATGGATGAGATAGCCGAACTCGGATTTGCCGCCCACTGGAAGTATAAGATCGGGGAGAGCGACGAAGAGAGCGAACTTAACGCATGGCTGCTCACAATCAAGGATATCCTCGACAATCCCGAACCCAACGCAATAGATTTTCTTGACACGCTTAAGCTGAATCTTTTCGCTTCGGAGATAGTCGTGTTCACTCCCAAGGGAGAATTGCTCACGCTTCCTAATAATTCTACTGTGCTGGATGTGGCGTTTGAACTCCACTCCGAGATAGGAATGCGATGTATAGCCGGTAAGGTCAATCATAAGCTTGTGCCGCTGAGCCACAAACTGCATTCAGGCGATCAGGTCGAGGTGCTGACCTCGCAGTCGCAGACTCCGAAACCCGAGTGGATGAAATTCCTCGCTACCGCCAAGGCTAAGACACGGCTTAGAGCCGCTTTGCGTAAAGAGATGGCTCCTATCGTGGAGAAAGGGAAGGCTATATACGACAAATTCCTTAAGGACAATGACATTGTGGAGAACAACAATGTCATAACCAAGGTGCTCGGTACCCTGCACTTCATGAACCGCGAAGAACTTTATGCTTCGCTTGGCAATGGGGAGACCGCGCTTCCCGCTTACTTGGGCAAGCAGCTTAAAACCTCGTCCTCAAAGTCCATATTCTCTAAGATTCTTCGTCCACTCAAGAACAAGAAAAACAGTGAGGCTGCGGCGGAGAAAACTCCGCGTCCTGCCATCAACATGAAGGAAACCTATCTGCTGAAGTCAGGAGAAAACAGGTCTAACTTCAAACTTCTCGATTGCTGCCATCCTCTTCCCGGCGACGATGTGATGGGATGGGTCAATGATGACGGTGAAGTGGAACTGCACACACTCAGCTGTCCACGCGCCCAAGTGCTGAAGGCAAGCTACGGACCACGCATACTGTCGGTTGCATGGGCTCCTCAGTCAGGCAAATTCCTTGCCGAGGTGAGAATTGAGGGTATTGACCGGTTCGGAATACTTCAGGAGATTATACAGATGATTTCTTTGCATCTTGGCATCAACATCCGCAAGCTTGACATCGAAGCTGAAAATGAGGTGTTCCATTGTGACCTGGCTGTGCTTGTAAATGACACCAAAGTAGTCACTGACCTGTGTAATTCACTTAAACAGATAAAAGGTGTCCAGAAGGCAATAAGAGTAAACTAACATTGAACTATGAATAAAATTTTTTCAAAAGATAATCTTTTACGTGCGTTGCTTTTCGCTGCGGCTACACTCATCATAGTGTGGCTTCTTCCGAGGAAGAACGACCGGTCATTCGAATATGAAATGGGTAAGCCCTGGAGCTACTCGTTGCTTACCGCACCAAGCGATATGCCCATATATCTTGACACGATAAGCGAGGCGCGGGTGCGTGACAGTATAAAGCAGGCCTTCCGTCCGGTGTACGTAAGGGATATAAACAAAGAGAAGTCAGCTATATCAGCTTACGCCACGAGAGTTAACAGCACCAAGGGGCTGGAGATAACCCCGTCGGAGAAGAATCTGCTCATCAATTCGCTCCGTGATGTCCTCAGCAACGGTATTGTGGATCAGGCGACTTATCAGCAAATAAAAAACGGGCAGTTAAAGGATGTGCGTTTTATTTCGGACAATGTGGCGATAACCATCCCTACTGACAACTACCTGTCGGCTCGTGCCGCTTACTCCAAGATGGACAGCATATTCAGTGAGCCGCATTTCCGTAAGGCTATAGAGCTTACCGCCATGTCGCAGTTTCTTGTGCCGAACATCGTGTACGATTCCATAGCATCGCAACGCCTTCATGACGAGATGCTGCAGAAAGCGCTTGCTCCGGTGGGCGTGATACAGCAGGGCGAAAGAATAATCGACAAGGGCGACATCGTGACTCCCCAACTTTATTCGTTGTTGAGGACTTATGACCGCATGACTGAGCGGCGTTCGACTACACAGGTGGACCGCCACTATTATCCCATCGTGGGGGAAACCCTCTATGTGGTAGTGATACTTACCGCTTTGTATCTCTTCTTGTTCTTCTTCCGTAGCCGCACTTTCCGTGACAATCACGCCATGGTATTCATCATGACCATGCTCACTGCATTTGTGCTGCTGTCGTATGTGATGGCAGAGACTTTCGCCGGCGGACTGTTCATGGTGCCTTATACTATTGTGGCTATTCTGATGGTGGTGTTCTTCGACGGACGCACGGCATTCTTCGTGTTCATAACCGAGATAATGCTGTGTACGCTCATCTCCTCGTTCCCGCTTGAGTTCATCTACACCAATCTCATTGCCGGCATGATAGCGATAGTGTCGCTTAAGGAGCTTGACAAGCGTTCGCAGCTTGTGCGTTCGGCTCTTGTGGTTTTTGTCGCTTACTGCGTGTCGTACATTGCAGTCGAGGTGATGCAAGTGGGGACTATGGACCGCATCAGTGTGAGGATGTTCGGTTATTTCGGTGTGAATGCGGTACTGATCTCGTTCACTTACGTCCTTGTGTTTGTGGTTGAGAAGCTGTTCGGCTTCGTATCGTCCGTGACACTTGTGGAGCTTAACGATGTTAATAATCATCTGCTTCGCGAACTGTCGGAAGAGTGTCCCGGAACTTTCCAGCACTCAATGCAAGTGAGCAATCTCGCATCGGAGGCTGCTCATGAAATAGGCGCTAACGTCCAGTTGGTGCGTACCGGCGCGCTTTACCATGACATAGGCAAGATAAATAATCCGGCGTTTTTCACTGAGAACCAGCATGGCGTGAATCCGCATGACGCGTTGACTCCCATGCAGAGCGCACAGATAGTGATACGTCATGTAACGGACGGCGTGAAGAAGGCTGATAAAGCCAAGCTGCCGGAAGTGCTGAAGGACTTTATCCTGCAGCATCACGGAGCGGGCAAGGCAAAGTACTTTTACAATACTTATTGCAACGCCCATCCCGATGAGGTTGTGGATCCGGCTCCGTTCACCTATCCCGGTCCGAATCCTCAGACCAAGGAAGCATCCATCCTGATGATGGCTGATGCCGTGGAGGCTGCGTCACGTTCGCTTAAGGACCACACTCCCGATGAGATTTCGGAGCTTGTCAACCGTATTATCGACTCCCAGATAAAGGACGGACTGCATGATGAGTCGCCGATATCGTTCCGTGACGTGAATGTCATAAAGCGCGCGTTTATCGACCGACTCCGCATCATGTACCATGCGCGTGTCAGCTACCCTGACCTTAAGAAGGAAGATAACGCTCCCGAAGCGCCTGAAGGACAGTCAAGCGCCTCCAATGCACAATAATCAGGAGCGGATGTGCGTTTCTATTAATAGATTTATTGTTAATCACGGTTATGAGAAAGATTGTAATATTATATATGATGTTGGCTGTATTCCTCGGAGCGCAAGCGGCTCCGGAGAAGAAGAATCAGCCCCAGAAGCCCGATATGGAACAAATAAAGAAGGAGGTGCTCGACCCGTCATCCTCCTATTATTATCCGAAACTTGTAAAGTTATTCGAGTCAAAGGACACTTCGATGACGCTTGACCAGTTCCGCCATCTATATCTCGGCTATGTGTTCCAGGAGGATTATAACCCTTATCGCCGAAGCGCCTACAGTTCCAAGGTCGAGGAGTTGTATTTCCGCGACAAGCACACCCATGCCGAGTGTGACACAATAATCCATTACGCTGAACTGTCATTGAAGGATGATCCGTTTGATCTGCGTCAGATGAACTTCCTTATCTATGCTTACAGGGAGAAGAAAAAGAATAATCTTGCCAATATCTGGCAATATAAGCTCAATCATCTTCTTGAAGCGATAATCTCCACCGGAACCGGTCTTGACGAGGAGAATGCGTGGGTGGTAATAAATCCGCAGCATGAGTACAATATCCTGAACTTCCATAATTATGTAGTGGAAGCGCAGGAGGACCGACCGCCGCATTATGACTATATAAGAGTGGCTCCTAAAGAAAACGCCAAAACGGATGAGCCGAAAGGATTTTTCTTCGATGT
>DAAL01000103.1:2005-4305 GCA_001701065.1 Bacteroidales bacterium GP4 | reverse complement strand
TTCTCAGCCGTGGATGCGACTCCCACCGGTTCTCGGCGGCTATCCTCACCTTGATTGACACGGTTCCGTTCAAAGCCGATGTGGCGCAAGCTTGCAATATCATCACCGGCGATGCCGAGAAGTGTATGCCCCGGTTCCCCGCGCAGTCGTTTGACGCGGTGGTGTCGGGAGCTACTGTGCAATGGTTCAACTCCCTGCGCATGTTTATAAGCCACTCTCTGAAATCGCTTAAGCCGGGAGGACTGTTGGTGTTCTCCACCTTTGGGAAGGACAATCTGAAAGAGTTAAGCGACATTACCGGTCAGTCACTGCGGTACTATTCGGCGCAGGAGATATGCGGAATGGTCAACCCTGACGAAGGCACAGTTGTGGCGGCTGAGGAGGAGCGGCAGAAGATGGAATTTCCATCGGCTAAAGAGGCCGTGGAACACCTTCACCGCACAGGGGTCAACGGCGTGCGTGGCAATACGGTAGGACTCTCCCGAATCTACAAAGACTATCCTGTGGATGAAAATGGCAGGGCAACGCTCACCTATCATCCCATATATATAATAATACAGAAGCGATCATGAGCGAAATTTACTTCATATCAGGAATAGACACCGATGCCGGCAAGACGTATGCCACAGGATGGCTTGCACAGCGTTTTATAGCAGAAGGGAAGTCGGTAATCACCCAAAAGTTTATCCAGACCGGCAATGACACCGAGTCGGAAGACATAGTCAAGCACCGTGAAATCATGGGTACCGGGATGTTTCCCGAGGATGTGGACCACACCACGGCTCCGGTCATATTCCATTATCCTGCATCGGCTCAGCTTGCCGCCAAGCTCGACAACCGGACGATTGACCTAAACGTGATAGATCGCGCAACGCTCAAGCTCGCCACCCGATACGATGTGGTGCTCGTGGAGGGCGCAGGCGGACTGATGGTGCCTATAACCGACGATTTTTTCACTATCGACTATGTGGCGACAAGGCAACATCCGATGATTCTTGTGACCAACGGAGTGCTCGGCTCCATCAACCACACTATCTTGTCGCTTGAAGCCATCAAGGCGCGCGGCATAAAACTCCATGCGGTGATTTACAACACCCATTTCGACACCGACAAAATCATAGCCGAGGATACTCAGGACTTTATACGCCGCTACCTGAAGCGGGAGTTTCCTGACACCGAGTATCTTATAATGTAGCCGGGAGTTATTTCCTGCGTTGGCGTGACTTGTTGCAGAGTGCCGTCAGTTTCTTTATTGCAAGTTGTATTTCAGGCGATTGTGAATTAGCGTTTACGGTGATGTCCTTTTCGCTGGGACGTTCATTCCGTGGATGCTGAGCCTTATTGGCTTTTTCTGTTTTAGGCTTCCGGGCAGAGGGCAATGACGGCTTTTGCGCAGCCGGTTCCGGTGCCTTTTCCGCTTGATTATTAGCGGAAGGCTTTTTCTCGACAGCGGCGTTTTCTTCTACGCTGTTTTCTAAGATTTCTTTGATGCTCTCACGTGCGCTCTTAGTGCGGGTGCGAGGTTTCAGCGCAGTAGCTTTGCCGCGTGTGTGGCTAAGGCTTCGGCGTTTGCGTTGGTCGATGAACACTTTGGCGATAAGAAATATCACCTGCATCTCGTTTTCAAAATCGGGCATTGATTCGTCGATTTGGTAGCCTGCTATGGCTCCTAACATTGCATTACGTTTCTCGGCAGGGAGGGTTTTGATAGCTTCAAGGCAGTCAGCCTGGATGTAGAATGTGTGGTTCATAATGTGAAGTTCGGTGTGTTTAAATTCAATTATAGTGCAAATATACAACAAACAAATGTAGCACGCAACACTATTAACCTATATTAACACTAATATATGGTATAATACCACACCCATCCACTCTTGAAAGCTCCCGCTTTCAAGATGATATTGACTGCCACCGGAGAATATGCTTATCGCCGTCCTGACGACGGCATCTTCATCGTACCCATAGGCTGTTTGAAACATTAAGAACAAGACTTAAGAAAGGACAGTTCCCTTAATCGGGAATAGTCCTTTGTGACAAATTGCCGAAAGAATTAATGCCAAATTACCGAACAAAACCGTGCCAAATTACCGAATTTCCACAGTTGTTAACGGTTTGGGACGGTTTTTGAGGTGTTGGAGTGCTTATGGACGATTTTCTTGGGGGTTATTTCCAGTAGGGGAAATGGGAGGGTTTCAGGACCCAGGGGAATGGTGATTTTGTTACGATTTTTTTGTCGTTAAGGACTTTGTTGTATAGTTCCGGGATGGAATCGGCATCGGCAGCCGAGGCGGCTATCACGT
>DAAL01000103.1:0-1998 GCA_001701065.1 Bacteroidales bacterium GP4 | reverse complement strand
CGGTTCAGCATTTTCCACTATTGCGGCTCCGGGATACCCGTTCTCACGCAAACGGTTCATCATAGCCTTGGCGTTGAACAACTGTTTGAACTGAGCTACTGCTATGCCGTATTGCGCCAACGGTGTTTCGGGCTGGCAATTGGCGGAGAGCCGCACATTGACGGTGGACATGGGGATGGAATCGCCGTCTACGATAAGACGGGAATTGATTGATTCTTGGCGTATGCGCTCATAGATGGTTCCGCTTATCCCTGAATCCTCCTCTTGTTTCTGCTTGGCGGCTTCATAGGCTGCACGGTAGTTTGCTTCGTTGGTTTTACAACTTGTCACGCCGCTTAGAATTATTGCGGCTGATATCATTGTGATTACGTACTGAAATTTCATGATTTATACGAATTGTGATTTATTTAATTCTATTACTTCCAAGTCCTTGATGCCGCTCCCGTCGATGGTGAAGCGTACAAGAGTCCTCACCTGTTGCCAACCTTGCACGCCGGCGGCTCCGGGATTGATGTGGAGCAGTTCAAGCACAGGGTCATATTTCACTTTGAGGATGTGGCTATGTCCCGCCACCATGAGCTTTATGCCTTTTTCACGCAAGAGATTGCGCACGCCGGGGGCGTATTTTCCGGGATAACCGCCTATGTGGGTCATCCACACCTTCACATCCTCCACCTGAAACTCTTCCACTTCCCGGCATTCACGGCGCACTTGTCCGTGGTCAACGTTGCCGGCGACAGCCCTTACCACCGGAGCTATTTCCCTAAGACGCTGGAGAATGGTTATGTCGCCTATGTCGCCGGTATGCCATATCTCATCGCATTCGCTGAAATACTTTGCATACCGGTCGTCCCAATAGGAGTGAGTGTCGGATATCAAGCCTATGCGCGTCATCCTGATTACTTCTTGATGATACGTACTGACTGGAGGAGATAAGTGTTGACCTCTCCGTTCATGTTGTCAACCTCCAAGCGTAGCGACAGCTTGTTGTTGCCGCTTTTCAGTTTGACGGCAAGCATGTTGGAAAGTCCTGTGGACAGCCATTCGTCGATACCTCGCTGCGGCATCACGATAGCTCCGGCTGAAGCGTCGTTGACGTACAGCTGACGTATAGCGCACTTATTTTCGGTGTTGATTGGACCGCTGCCGTTGGCGTATCTCACATCTATCAGATAATCGCCTTCTTCAACTACATCTACGGTAAAGTCAAGTCGGGCATTCTTCTGCTTGCTCGATTCCACGAAGCGTGACGAAAGCTCTTTATCGGCGATAAACTTGGTGCCTGTGGGGGCTATGTAGCTTGCTTTCACGAGAATCATGGTGCCTTCGGGAATATATTCGTAAGGACGACAAGTGAATCCGCTCCAGGTCTCTTTCTCCACCGGCACTATGTCGAGAAGAGAGTAAGTGGATTGAGGCACAAATGTTATATTGCCGGTGGTGATCTGGTCAAGGAAGTTGCTGTTGACCGTCAAGCCGTAGCTTATCCCTTCGGTGAAGTTGGTTATCATGCCTTTAGTGGGGGTGGTCCAGTCCACGATGGGAGTGCTTGGCATCCAAGCCTGGGGCTGATTGTTGATTGACTGGTCCTTCAGCTTTTTATTGTCCAGCTTTATCTCCACGAGAGCATTTCCCTTGAAGTCGGCGGGAAGGATAGGTTCATTGCATTTCTCGCCGTTAATGGTGAACGAGGCGATATTGTTGCCGGTTCCGTCCACTTTTACGGTGAGTACAGCATCACGGTAACGCAATCCGCTAAGGGTCTTTACTCCGGTGAATGCGCTTGGCACCACAGGGTCGAAATGTATGCCGTCAAGACGGAAGTCCATACCCATGAGGATGCGGTAAACCATCGCCGCCATGCCGGCGCAGCTCCACAACTGGCTGTCGGAATTGACTGCGGTTCCGCGGTAGTCACCGTTGTGCGAAACGAAAAGTTCCTTATTGGTGCCGAACAATGCGGCTGCTCTCATTATCGAGCCGAGACCTTTCTCCACG
>DAAL01000256.1 GCA_001701065.1 Bacteroidales bacterium GP4 | reverse complement strand
CGACGAGTCTTAGCGTCGAAGTTAGTACCACCGTTGCCGAGACCACCGTTGCGGATAATCTGCATCATAGCCTGTGTAAGCTCGAAGTTGTCGATGGGGAATTGGTCAGTATCCCAGCCGTTCTGATAGTCGCCGCGGTTAGCGTCGATAGAACCGAGCATGTTGTTGTCGACAGCTACAGCAAGTTCGTGTTCGAAAGTGTGACCTGCGAGAGTAGCGTGGTTAACTTCGATGTTAAGTTTGAAGTCCTTGTCAAGACCGTGAGCCTTCAAGAAGCCGATAACGGTTTCAGAATCAACATCGTACTGGTGCTTTGAGGGTTCCATGGGCTTCGGCTCGATGAGGAATGTGCCGGTGAAGCCTTTAGCGCGTGCATAGTCGCGAGCCATCTTAAGCATCTGAGCCAAGTGTTCTTTTTCACGCTTTTGGTCAGTGTTGAGAAGTGACATGTAACCTTCACGACCGCCCCAGAATACATAGTTAGTACCGCCGAGGGCGATAGTAGCGTCGATAGAGTTCTTGATCTGGAGAGCTGCACGAGCCACTACGTCGAAGTCAGGGTTGGTAGCTGCACCGTTCATGTAACGGCCGTCGCCGAATACGTTGGCTGTACCCCAAAGGTTCTTGATGCCGGTTTCGGCCATTTTTTCTTTAGCGTATTCTACGATACCCTTCATGAGGCGTTCGTATTCTTCGATGTCGCCGGGATCGCCGCCGATAAGGTCGATGTCATGGAAGCAGAAGTATTCGATACCCATTTTCTGCATGAATTCAAAACCTGCGTCCATTTTATCTTTAGCAGCCTGAAGTTTGTCAGGGTTAGTGTTCCAAGGGAAGCTCTTAGTGGGGCCGCCGAACTGGTCGCCGCCTTCAGCGCACAAAGTGTGCCACCAAGCCATAGCAAATTTCAACCAGTCTTTCATTTTCTTACCAAGTACTACCTTTTCAGCGTCGTAGTAACGGTAAGCCATGGGGTTCTTGCTCTCTTTTCCTTCAAATTTGATTTTTCCGATACCGGGAAAATACTCTTTTGTTGCCATAGTTAATAAATTTTTATTAGGGTTTATAATTGTAATTGATTATGATTAGTCGTGAAGATACATTTCGAGTCGTGATTTCCACAGATTGTAGGCATCCTCGTAAGCCGCTTTGTTCTTAAGGTCAGGCTCGATGATTTCGATGCGGTCAAGAGTGGCAAACGCCTCGTTGTTGTCAGCGTATATGCCTGCGCCTATACCTGCGCCTTTTGCTGCTCCCACTGAGCCGTCAGTGTCGAACAACTCGATTGTTGCGCCGCTCACTCCTGCGAGTGTGTTGCGGAACAGCGGGCTAAGGAACATATTGGCGTGTCCGGCGTGGATTTTGCGCACATCCATTCCGAGCGACTTCATGATTTCGATGCCGTACTGGAATGAGAACACGATTCCTTCCTGCGCTGCGCGGAGCATGTGGGCGTTGCGGTGGCGGAGGAAATTGATGCCGTGGAACGAACAGCCTATCTCTTTGTTTTCAAGCACACGTTCAGCGCCGTTTCCGAACGGAAGAATGCTGAGCCCTTCAGCGCCTATGGGCACTTCGGCAGCAATGTCGTTCATGTCGGCGTAAGAGATTCCTTGCGGAGCCACGTTTTTCTTCATCCATGAGTTGAGGATACCGGTGCCGTTGATGCAAAGGAGCACGCCGAGACGGGTTTTGTCCGATGCGTGGTTCACATGGGCGAATGTATTGACGCGTGATTTGTTGTCATAGTTTATTTCGCCGTTAACGCCGTACACTACTCCCGAAGTGCCTGCGGTGGATGCTATCTCACCGGGGTTGAACACGTTGAGCGAAAGTGCGTTGTTTGGCTGGTCGCCGGCGCGGTAAGCTACGGGGATGCCCTCGGCTATGCCAAGTTCTTTGGCTGCTTGGGCTGTCACATGTCCCTGAATAGAGAATGTGGGCACTATTTCGGGAATTATGTCACGGCTGAATCCGAGGTATTCAAGCAGGAAGTCGGCTACGTCGCCGGTCTTGAAATCCCAGAGCATGGCTTCGGAAAGCCCTGACATGGTAGTGCATATTCTGTCAGTAAGCTTCATGGCGATATAGTCGCCCGGAAGCATGATTTTGTCTATTTTTTCGAACAATTCCGGCTCGTTTTCTTTCACCCACGCGAGTTTTGTGGCGGTGAAGTTGCCCGGAGAGTTCAGGATGTGGCTAAGGCACTGTTCTTTGCCGAGTTCCTTGAATGCTTTTTCGCCGTAGGGCACGCCGCGAGAGTCGCACCATATGATGGCGGGACGCAGCACGTTGCGGTCCTTGTCGAGACACACAAGACCATGCATCTGATAAGAGATGCCTATGGCTTTAATGTCGGCGGGATTAACTTTTGACTCTGCAAGAATAGCTTGGGTGGACTGCTTTAGATGTTCCCACCATTGGGAGGGATGCTGCTCTGCCCATCCTTGTTTTACTGAAATAATCTCGGCTTCCTGCTTTGGGAAGAAAGCGGAGGAGATGCATTTACCTGTGTTTGCATCGACTATGCTCGCCTTTACCGATGAGCTTCCTATGTCATAGCCTAAAAGATACATAGCTTAAAAGGTTAATTATAACTGTATTATATTATCTGCGTTTTTTGTTGTATATTTTTCGGTCAAATTTGTAGTACCTTGCGGCGCGGTGGGCAACTCCCGTCTCTTTTTCCTCCAATGGTGTCACATAGTCCATCATTGCGATTTTTTTGTGGAAGTTACGCACGTCTATCTCCTTGGCGTAGATAAGCTGGTACAATGACCTCAGCTGGCTTGCCGTGAACTTGCGCGGCAACAGGTCGAACAGTATGGACGGGTTAGTGTCCACGAGGTGACGAATGAAGTTGAGAGCGTCGTTGACTATGTTGTTGTGGTCAAACGCCAGTTCTTTTATGTCCATCACGTTGACCCAGGTGGCGTTGTGCTGCTCGGGTGTTCTGAGCGTGTTGGCATCAAGCTTCACCACTCCGAGATAAGCGATGGTCACGATTCTTTCCACCACCACTTTCTGCGCAATCTCAAGCCAATGCACGTCGCGAGTAGCCTTAGTGCGGTTTTTAGAGCCGTAAGCCTTGAACTGAATCAGTTTTACGTTTTTCAGTCCGCAAAGGTCCAAAAGCACTCTCTGGGCTGCGCTGTTCAAGTCCTCGTCCTGATAGATGAGACTTCCCGGAAGCTTCATGTCGTTGAACTGCTTGCCGTCCTCATACCCCTTTCGGTCCAACAGGAGAACCCGAAGATTATCCCCGTCAAACCCTATTACCACACAATCGACTGATATGTGGTGAAACGCAAGAGGTTGTTGAAGTTGAAGTGCATTCATCTTAATGACGTTATTTTTACAAGCACAAAAGTATAGAGGATTTCGATAAAAAACAAGAATAAATGATATGTTTAAAAGCATATTTTTGACGCACTTTAGTTTTCTTACCTTTTACAATAAGGTAAAACATGATATTGTAAGAAGTACAATATGTATTTTGTGGCTTGTGGCTATCTGTGGATTTATAAAACGGCATACGCCCAAGATGGGTGCAGAATGCGTTTTTTGTATAAAAACGGGATGCGCCAATCAAGAACTTATTGTATAAAGTATGATAAGGGTTTGGGGCCTTTCCCAAGCATGGATAGTGGTGTGTTAAATAAAGTTAAAGACGGGCGGATGCCTACATCAGTACGGCATGGGTTATGACAGCATGGACTTTGAAGGGAATCGCCTTCTTGGAGCGCGGGATAATGCGGGTGCCGGCATAATAGTATGCCAACTGAATGTCCCACGATGTCCTTGACAACTGTCGGCGTTCGCCCGGAGGGATGTCGCAGGCGAGTGTAATCTCACGTGAATGGATCATGGTGCCGTCAAGATGCAGGTACGTTAACGTCACTGTCACGGAGCGGAGTGTGCGGCAGGAATTGTTGTCGATGAAAAAAGTCTCTTTAGTGGAGCGAAGCGGTTTGTCGTAATT
>DAAL01000080.1 GCA_001701065.1 Bacteroidales bacterium GP4 | reverse complement strand
GTGCTCGAACAGTGGAGCGACGCTCCAGCTGGCGTTCTATTCCGCGGCGGTTCACTGCAGCGCCGAGTGCGCCGAGGTCGTGGTGCATGCACACCCCGTTTATCTTCATCGGTTTGCCGTTGAGGAAGAAACCCTTTTCGGCGTTGAACTCAAGAGTGCGGAATCCGGTGACGGTGGTGTAGGTGTCGAGGGTTTTGCTCCCTTCGGTCACGTCAGTCACCACCTTATATAGATTAGGTGCCTCGGTCGACCACAGTTGGGGCGATTCCACGCGTAGAGTCTGGACGCATTCGCCCTGTGCGTTCTTCCGCACGTTCATGGGGGTAAATGACGATGCTACAACAGTGCCTGAGGGGTCCACTACCCGGGTGTTAAGCTGCACTTTCTCGTTGCGGGATGAGTTGTTCTCCACGGTGGTTATCACTTTAAGCGACGCGCTCTCGGGGGTGATGTTGAAAGGAATCACCTGAGTGCCCCACTGCGCCACGTGCACGGGCGACAGGGCGCGTAACCACACATTGCGGTAGATGCCGCAGCCCGAGTACCAGCGTGAGTTGGGCTGGTCGGAGTTGTCGACTTTCACGGCTATCACGTTTTTGCCGTTCTTATTTATATAAGGTGTGATGTCGTAAGTGAACGATGCGTAGCCGTAGGGGCGCATTCCCAAGAAGTGTCCGTTGATGTACACTGACGAGTTCATGTACACCCCGTCGAAGTCGATGTATATCTCCTTGTCGCGGTCGGCAGCCGGGATGGTGAATGTCTTGCGGTACCATCCTATTCCGCCGGGGAGTGCTCCGCCGCCGGTGCCTGAAGGATTGTCCTTGCTGAAATCGCCTTCTATCGCCCAGTCGTGGGGAAGTACAAGGCTGCGCCATGCGCTGTCGTCATAGTCGGGCGACACAAAAACGGTGTCGTTGCCGAGGTGGAATTTCCACCCGTCGTTGAAGCTGACGGCACGGCTGTCTTTTGCGAAAATTGCAGTCACTGCAAGCATGGCAAAGGTTAAGAAAAGTACTAATTTTTTATTTATCATTTTGAGGTTAATTTGTATTGTTTCAAGGTTGTGGTTTTGTCAATACAAATTTAGCACAAAAATCCCAATGCGCTGTCATAGTGCATGACGCGCATGTTATCAATTAGGTAGAGTTATGTTAATTAAGCGACTTTTAACGCTTAAAACAGGCTGTTTTTAACTATTCTTATGGACTGTTGGAATTTTTATACTTTCTTTCAGTTGCTAATCAGGATTTTCTTCCATCCACTTGTAGATGTCCTCGGGGGTGATGCCGAGCATGTGGATTTCCTTCACTATTTCGGGAAGGGTGGTGGAGAAGAAGTAAGAACGGCGTTCGGCAAGGATGCAGTCGCGTGCATCCGGCGACACGAAGTAGCCGAGTCCGCGCTTCTGGTAGATTACGCCTATAACCTGCATGTCGTCATAAGCTTTGAGCACGGTGCGGGGATTGACTGCCATGGTCACGGCAAGCTCTTTCACCGACGGGATTCGACAGTCCACCTCCCATTCGTCAGCCATGATGCGGCTGTAGCAGTATTCGGCTATTTGCTGATATATGGGTTTGTTGGGGTTGAAGTCCATCGCTATATCTGTCGGTTTTTGATTTTATGTACGGTAAACAGGATCATTGCTATAATAAGGGTAATCATTATGGCGATTAGCCAATTATGTATAGGATCCATCACATCATGAACTACTGATGAAATTTCATCTAAATTTTCAGCGCGTGTGGCGGCAAGAAAACCTTCGATCGCTCCCGCTGTGAAGAATACGATGTTAATAAGCATTACCCATAGGATTCCGTTGAGCACACGATGCCGGATGGAGCAGATGACCGCGGTCATGCAGGTCACAACATAAAAAATGGAGTTGACGATATTATAACTTATGTTGTATATCATTCCTTGTTCCACCATCCGCTGATATAATTCCTTGCATGAATAGTCGATGAAAGTGTGCGCTACCATCTCGGAAATAAATATAGGCACAAAGTAAAGAGCCGATATGCCCACAATGCTGTAGCCTATGATGAACACTGACTTCTCTACCCATGTGGCGGGAAGCATGGTTTCGATTTCGATGCCTTTGCGGGTGGCGAAGATGAGAGGGCTGAATGTGTAGCATGCTCCTAAAATGAGGGCGGCTATCACATACGTACCTTGCATGTTTTTGACGAAAGATACTATTGACAGTAGCCCGATGACAAATGCTACGATGGGGAGGATGATTATCTGCTTCTTAAGGCGCGGATAGTAAAAGCGCGCCACCATCATGAAGCGGGGAAATGAAAATAACTTCTGTGATTCCATTACTCTTGCTTTTTAAGGTTTTTAATGGTTGACACAATGGCTTGACGTGACTTTTCTCTTATCATGGCGCAGTAAAGCAAGGTGTAGTCCACGTCGGAGAACGTCCCTTCGGTGTTTACCGCTATAGAGTGGTATTGACCTAACTTTATCTCCTGGTACAACGCGTCATCCACCGGTGCCGGAGAGGTGGTGAATGTAACGGCATCACACAAGTCGCTGACTGTTTCGGACAGCACAAGGCGGCTCTTGTGCAGGAACATCACGCCGTCCACCACATTCTGGAAGTCCCACACGGTGTGGGTGGAGATGATTACGGTCATCTCAGGCGGGATGTTGCGCGCCATGAGCCGGGTAAGCTCCTGGCGGGATGATATGTCGAGACCGTTTGCCGGTTCGTCAAGGAGAAGCACCGACGGCTGCAGGGCAAGCGCATAGGCTATCTTGGCTTTCTGCCGGTTGCCGAGCGACATCTGCGATAAAGGCTCTTCGCCCGTCATCCCGAATGTAGCCAGGCTCTCGCGGAGAATCTCGGCGTTGAACCCGGGGTAGAACGGCGCATGGGTCTTTACCATCTCGGCTATGGTGGAAGCCGGGAAGTCCATGTTCTCGGCGAGGAAAAATATCTTGTTCATCACTTCGGGGCGGCGGGAGGAGATGGGCGTGTCGTCGAGTATGACGGTTCCTGACGATGGAAAAAGTAATCCTGACAACACGTGCAGCAGTGTGGTCTTTCCTGCGCCGTTTTCTCCTAAAAGAAGGTAAATCCCCGGACACAGCGACACGGAAACATCGCTCAATGCTTCCGTGCCTTTGCTGTATCTATATGTTAAATTATTTAGTATGAGCATACGCTGTTATTTTACCGGTGTCACTGTGTAGCCGAGTTTGCGGAGTTGCTCTATCAGTCCTTTTTCGCCCACAAGGTGTCCCACGCCCACTGCCACAAAGATGTTTTCGTTGGGGAGAATCTTCTTAAGTTCGGCTATCCAATTGTCGTTGCGGTTGTAGAGCAGACGTTCGATGGCCTCCTTGGACATTCCGTCCTCGGGATCCGTCATTATCCGTTCTATTTCGGGAAGATTGGAGGTGATGTAGGCGTTGGCAACGTCCTTGGCGTGCTGGATTGATGTCTCGTCCTTTCTCACGTCGTCCATCAGGTTGGCGGCTTGTTCGGTTATCGGGTCGCCCATGAGCCAGTTGAGTTGCTGTTCGATGGTCTCGAATCCCTTGATGCCTTTTCCTTTGGCTATGCCTCGCTTCTGGATTTCGGAGTCAAGCTGTTCCTGTGGATTGTAGCCGGGGAACGCTGTCATGGATTGCAGCATAGCTATCTGAGTGCCCACCAGGCTCGGCTTCATTGCTTCAAGCTGTGCTATCGACACCATTCCGCCGGTGTATTTCTTCAATACTGCGTCCACTGAGTCGAGTTGGGCTTTGGTGAGGACCTTGGACAGTGTGCTGTCGGCGGGAGCGGTTGCTACTGCGAGTACCATCTGCTGTGTTTCGGGGCTGTTCATGTCGCCCATTTCCACTTCGCCGTACACGTTGTCCACGCTCGTAAGCGCAGCGTCAAATCCGGCTGCGCTGTCAAGCATCGCTATCGGTGCTATGTGGTGAGTACCGAAAAGATAGCTGTCGCCTTTTGCGCCGTTGCCGCTTACTTTCCATAAAAGTTGTGCGTTCATGCCCATTGCGAGCACTAATGCCGAGAGAGATAAGATTACTTTTTTCATCGTCATATTGTTTTTTTAAAAGTTAATATTCCTTGGTGATGTAGTGATGCAGTCATGTACATCACTATCACGGTGCAAATGTACGACAAATTTTTTAATCTCCAAATATTTCTTCGATTTTTTTCACTTTTTTTGATTGAACAAATATTTTTGTGGCGCATTTTGAGAATAGAAGGCTTATTGTGACCTTTATATAAATAATAAGTCGTATATTTGAACATATAACCAAAAATTTGAAATATATGGATACATCTTATGTTTTTATCGCTGAGGGATTTGAAGAAATAGAAGCCCTCACCACTGTCGACGTGCTGCGCCGCGGACAGATGCAGGTGTTCACCGTGTCGATAACCGACAAGAAGGAAGTGAAGGGTGCCAACGGTGTGGTTGTGGTAGCCGACAAGACTATTAATGAAATTGACGGCGACGACGCATTGTGGCTTATCGTGCCCGGCGGAATGCCCGGTGCCTCCAACATCGCCGCGTGCGGTAAAGTGAGCGACATGCTCCAGAACCAGTGGAAGAAAGGCGGTCGCATAGCAGCAATCTGCGCAGCCCCCGCCGTGGTGCTTGCTCCCCTCGGAATCCTTCAGGGACAGGATGCCACCTGCTATCCCTCGTTCATGGACGACCTTGAAAAAGGCGGAGCCACCTACGTGGACAACCGTGTGGTGATAAGCGGCAACCTTATCACATCCAACGGACCCTCATCGGCTCTCGTGTTTGCACTCGCCATCCTCGCCTCCACCCAAGGCGACGACGTAGCCTCCTCCGTAGCCTCCGGAATGCTCGTATAAACCCCGTAGCTTCGGAGTGCTCGTATAGCTCTCCGTAGCTTATATCTCATAGCCGCTGTCATGGTCTTGGATCTCGATGGCGGCTTTTTTGTGTGAAGTAACTTTCACGGGATAAGGGGAGGGGGAAGAACATTTTCGCTCCAAAATTTGTTCATTTGGAACATAAACGTTACCTTTACGGCAAACAATACAATGTACCATGAAATTCAGTGAATTTTATCGTTTATTAGAATCCCGAGGATGGATTCGCAAAGAAATAGGACGGCATCCATCCCATGAGATACCAAAAGGCACTTTGGAGAAAATGAAGAAGGATGCAGGGATTAAAGATTAAAATAGAGTCTCCGACAAGTGCCGCATCGGATATGCGAATGAACAAAACATGACATTAATTAAAGTGATGAAAACAGTGATGAAGAAAAATATTGAAGCTATTATTGAAAAATCTCCTTCAGGCGGTTTATCTATCTATGCCCCTGATATCGAAGGCGTGTATGGATATGGGCTTAACGAGGACGAGGCAAAAGCCGACTTCCGAGAAGTTCTTGAGGAACAGGCTGAATACTTCCATGAGCGAAAGGGTCAATATCCTCAATGGTACAGCGATAATTTATCCATTGCCTATACTTACGATGTGAGCGGATTTTTCGAAGCGTTCCCGTGCATAAACGCTTCCCAGTTTGCGAAGATGCTCGGCATAAATCAGTCCTTAATGAGAAAATACAAGAGCCGTGTTGCCGGAGCTTCGGCTAAACAGAAAGAAATCCTTCAGCAAGGGCTCAACAAATTCGTGGCACGCTTGCAGGAAGTGAGATTTTAAAAAATCCGCTCGCTGCCGGATTGTGGGGAGTGTAGAAAAATGGGTGGAGGGGTGATTTTTTCGGTGTTAATTTCCGTTTTTTTCAAAACTTCTTAGTAGATTTGTAAGTTAATAACCAAAAAGAGGATGCCAATGCAAAAAGTTAGACCTAAAAAAGCTCTCGGTCAGCACTTTCTTACTGACCTGAACATAGCTGCCCGCATAGCTTCCACCCTGGACGAGTACAAGGGTGTACCGGTGGTGGAAGTGGGTCCCGGAATGGGGGTATTGACCCAATTTTTGGTTCAGGAAGGTCATGATGTCACAGTGGTGGAACTGGACAAGGAGAGCGTGGAGTATCTGCGCGCCAATTATCCTGCTCTTGACGGCCGCATTGTGGAGGGAGATTTCCTTAATCTTGACCTTGCCAAGCTGATGAACGACAAGCCTTTCTGCGTGATAGGCAATTACCCTTACAACATTTCTTCGCAGATATTCTTTAAGGTGCTTGACTACAAGGACCTTATACCGTGCTGCTCGGGAATGCTGCAGAAGGAGGTAGCCGAACGTCTTGCCGCCGCTCCAGGCTCGAAGGTGTACGGCATTCTGAGTGTGTTGCTTCAGGCTTGGTACGATATCGAGTACTTATTTACAGTGGATGAGCACGTGTTCAATCCGCCGCCCAAAGTCAAGTCGGGAGTAATCAGGATGCGGCGCAACGGCGTGAAGGAACTGGGCTGCGACGAGAAACTGTTCAAGACCATCGTGAAAACCACTTTCGGGCAACGGCGCAAGACCCTGCGCAACTCCATCAAGGGGCTGCTTCCTCCGGGGCTGGTGCTTGGGGATGATCCGGTGTGGGCGAAGCGTCCCGAACAGCTATCGGTGGCGGAGTTCATCGACTTGACCAACGAGGTGG
>DAAL01000110.1 GCA_001701065.1 Bacteroidales bacterium GP4 | reverse complement strand
ACAAGTGGGTGGCAAGCCATGCGCCCCCGTTGGGCCACATGCCGTTATAGGCACCGTCCACCGGTCCGCATGCCCTCCACAAGTCAGTGTTGTGGTGGGCGACCCAGCCGTCAGCGCCGTACATCACCCGGGCAGTCTCGGCACCGGTGTGCGACATGTCCTCTATCAGGTCGAAAAGAGGCTGATGTGTCTCGCTGAGGTTAGCGTTTTCAGCCGGCCAGTAGTTCATCTCGGCATTGATGTTGATGGTGTACTTACTGTCCCACGGTGCATAAGGGCTGTCATTCCAGATGCCCTGCAGATTTGCCGGCTGTCCGCCAGGCTGAGACGAGCTTATAAGCAGATAGCGACCATACTGGAAAAGTAGCGCGGCAAGCGACTCATCCTCGCCGTTCTTGTAGGCAGCCACACGCTCGTCGGTTGCAGTCCCTTCGTGCGCACCTCCCGGAAGAGTCAGCGACACGCGGTCAAACTGCTCCTTGTATTTCGCAGTGTGATCGGCAAGAAGTGACTGATAAGGCTTACGGAGAGCATCGGCAAGGCGTTTTTCAGCACGTGCTGTCTCATTGCCCGATACATCATCGTAATCCACAAAGTTAGTGGCGGCAGTGATGTATAATGTAGCTTTCGATGCATTGTCCACACTCAGTGTGGAGTCCGTCGACGACAGTTTACCGTCAGTCACCACTTTCACTATACCGTAGGCGCGCACTGCACCCCGAATTCCTTCATGCTCCACTTCCTTAACGTCAAATACCAGTCTGCCGTTGTCCACGCCGCAAGTGTGGGCAAGCGGATTACTGTAAGAAACGGTAAAGTCAAGCTTTCCGGTTCCTGAAGCGGTGAGATTCATCACCACCACAGTGTCAGTCATCGAAGCAAAAGCAGTGCGAGTGTATTTTGTCGCGCCTGAGGTGTATTCGGTCGACTGCAACGCCTCGGCAAGGTCGAGTGTGCGCTTATAATCCTTTACATTCTCCTGATTGGCGAAGTTCAGCTTCACACTTCCTAAAGTCAGGTAGCGCATTCCGTTTTGAGGCGTGTTGTAGCTTGCGTCGATCAGGTCCTGCGCTTCTTTGAATTTCTCATTGAACACAAGTTCCCTGATTTCATCCAAGTGGGCAAGTCCGTTAGGATTATTGTTGTTATAAGGACCGCCTGACCAGAATGTCTCTTCGTTCAACTGTATTTCTTCCACAGGCACACCGCCGTATATCATCGCGCCCAAGGCGGAGTTACCCACCGGTAGAGCTTCGACCCAGGTGGATGCCGGATTGAAATACCGCAGCGTCAAGTCATCGGCATGTGCTGCCCATGAACATGACAAGCACAATGCGCCTATAAATAGTTGTTTCGCTTTCATGATTCTACTCCTCCACTATCAGCACTCCGCCGTTACACGGAATTACCACATCCATCACTTGCTTCTTGTTGACTGTTTTTTCAGTAACCGAGCCTTCAAGAGCTTCATTATCGGAATAAAATCTCACTTTCGAGCCTTTTTCAAGCATGGGGAGCGAAAGTTTCAGCTTTAGCGGCTCTTTTTGTGCATTTACACCCGCTATGTACCACTTGTCGCCATGACGGCGCGCAAAAACCACATAACGTCCGGGGTATCCGTCGATATATCGGATTTCATCCCAGGTGGTGGGAACTTCTTTCATGAAGTCGATAGCCCATGCCGGAGCATCGGTGAGATTATTGGGAGCAAGAGCAAAAGGGAAAGAATGTTCCCCAACTATGNNTGAACCGGGCTTTGGAACAGAACTGCGGTAGCGAGGGCAAATACATCGGATGTCACGCGACGGCTTCCACGAGGAGAATTGTCGGAGCTATAGTACTTGTTGAGCGCACTGCCGCCGAAGTCCATGCTTCCCACAGTGTTGCGGATGAAAGGATGTAAAGTGGCATTGAACGCCTCCGCATCACAGCTTCCCTGTGAGAAATGCAGATTTTCGCTGGCAAGAACAGCTTCACTCGCAGCATAGTTGGGGAACATTCTTTCCCATCCTCTCGGGAGAGTGCATCCGTGGAATATGACAAGGATGCCGTAATCATTGGCATCGACGAGAATGTCATGGTAAAGCTGCATCATCTCCTGCTTGTCGCCGCCGAAGAAGTCAACTTTTATACCCCTTATACCGTTCTCCTGCATCCAAGCCATCTCTTTACGGCGTTTCATGGGATTGTCCATAATGCCTCGCGGACCTTGGGGAGCGTCATTCCAGTAACCATTAGAGTTATACCACAGATAAAGGTCCACACCTTTTCCCTTGCCGTACTTGGCTAGCTCGGCAATCTTGTCGTAGCCTATCTGAGTGTCCCAGAGCGCATCCACAAGAACTGAGCTATATCCGAGATCGGCTGAAAAGTCGATGTAACGTTTCTGCTCATCGAAGTTACAGCTTGGATCCATCTTGATAATCCAGCTCCAGGTGCCTTTACCGTACTGGTAGTCCTTGGATGCCTTGTATAGCGGACGCACCACGTCAAACGGTATAGTTGTCTCTACAATGGGAGCAAGAGTTTCGCCCACTGTGACAGTTCGCCACGGAGTTTCACCGGGAAGTGTCACGCCCGGAGCCACAGAACCGAGACCGTTCAATTCACCCGGCTGCGGATAACCTATGGTGTAAAGGCTTTCGCCGCCATTGAGCAGTCTCGACGCGCAATAGCTGCGGTCAACTCCTGTTTCCGAAATCAGCATCCATCCTTTGTCGCCGTTCTTGAACAGGCACGGGAAAGTATATCCCTCACCCCATCCGTTCTTGCCGATAGGTTCATCGACAGTATAGGATGTTTCATAGCTGGGCGAAGTGCGGGCGAATCCGCCCATCGGCTTGCTTTGCGGGCAAAGGAAGGTGGTCGTTCCCTCCGGCATCATGAATCCGGTGGCTTCCTCTTTTACCACAGCGCAAAGAGCCTGCTTAACCGGCTTGAGAAGGTACTTGAAAGCTATGTTGTTGTCGCTAACCTCAAACACCACTTCGTAAACAGGCGTTCCGTTCTGCGAAAACAGGAATCCGCGACGGTTGGCATTATAAGTTACATTACTTTTCTTGATGTTAGGCAGCGAATAGCTGTCCTTGACTGCGACTTCGGGAGTGATGCTGTCAAGATTCATGTTGTCGGTATAATCACCTATATTGGTGACCAGCCCCAGAGGCGACGGATTAAGGAAAGGAACTCCGTCAAGTGTCACCTCATACATGGGTTTACCGTCCTTAACGTAAACATCCACACCCAATTTGCCGTCAGGGCTGGTGATAACCTCACCCATAGCCATCAACGGCAACAACGCATAGCACAAACTTACTGTTTTCCTCATCTGTTCAATTTTTAAAAGTGCTTTAACTGAATTTGATTTATACCCATCAAGGTTAACATGGACACTGCATAACGTGTGCCGAGTTTACGGTAACCGTCAGCCACGAAATGAAGTCCGTCGCCGCGTTGTTCCAAGTCTGCTGACGAAATCACATGGGCTGTAGGAATGCTTTCGGGTAGTTGAGCAATAATGCTGTTCATGCCGCCGCAAACACCGCCCATTTCGGTCGAAACGACTTCTCCTGCAAGTAAAGGCACATCCTCAGCTTTAAGATTGAGGTCAGTAAGCAAGTCATTGTAAAGTTTCTTGACCTTGGCGCACCAAGTGGAGTCGCCGTTGTTGGATTCACCCTGATGCAACAGTATACCCTTAATCACGCCATCCTTCTGAGCAAGACGGGCACACTCCACAAGCCTTTTGTAAGGCTCGTTGTCGTAAGCTTTCATGAATCCTCTAAACCATTGAGCTTCCTCTTCGAGTTGAGCGGGATCATAATCCTTGGAAAGGTGCTCGATTTTGCAGCCGCCTATAGCCACGGGAACCACACCCACTGTCACGTTCTCCGGCAAGTTAGCCACCATGGTACGTCCGAAGTAATCCATCGGGGTAAGTCCGGTGTACTGACGCACAAGCGGAGGAACAGCGGTGTACCACTCCCCTTTCACTCGTGAAGGTTTTTCATCTTCGGCTGCCTCATTATTATTTTTAAAGAAATCAGGCTTCTTGAAATCACAAGTCGCCATCATTTTAAAACGTTCGGGCACATCCACGGTGTCCACTGCTTCCACCCTTGCGTTTCCTTCCATATTGGATTGTCCCAAGCACAGGTAGATATAAAAATCGGGATTCTGCGCAGCCGCTGTGACTGATGCAAAACACAAAGCCGCCGCTAATATATTTTTCATTCTATTTTTCATTTTTCAAAACGCCAATAATCTATGTTAAACAAATTTTTTCCTTCGCCATGGAACACAAAGTATAAATCATGCACACCGGTCACTTTTTTCAATTTACATGACATGTCGGCATACTTGTCGAGCGCACCGGTGGAAGATACTTTTACAGTACCGATTTTTGTGCCGTCAACTCCATCAACATACACATCAATCGTACCTCCATCCTTGACCGACGATACATTTACCATAAGACTTTTAGGACCTTTCTTTCCAAAATCCACTCCTGCCACTTTCAGATATTCGCCATTGTCGATATCAGTGACATACATGTTACGTTCACCTAATTTATCGGTTTTCAATCCATAGCCCCAAGCGATAGTTTCAGCTTCCACACGGCGGTAAAGGTTCAGCGGTTCTATCTGGTCAAGAGTTCCGTCACGGAAATAAGGCACTTCCTTGATGGTACCGTCAGGATTATAGGTCATCTCCACAACATCCACATTACGGCGTTCATGGTGATCGGGAGTCTCTATTCTAAGCACATCATAATTCAACCCAAACACATAGCTCTTACCTTTATAGTCTATTATACCCGGATGATTGCCACGGGTGCGCTGAGTGTGATCCATAATGTGTCCCTTATATTCCCAAGGACCCAACGGACTGTCACTCATAGCATATCCTATACCTTCGGGGCAACAAGTTGAGGCAAACGCCAAATAATACTTTCCATTACGCTTATAGAACCAAGGACCTTCCTGATAATCCTCTATATGATCAAAATTGATTATGTCACCACTATACGAAATCATGTCTTCGTTAAGCTTCACACAATAAAGTTTCGGATTGCCCCAATACATATAAGCTTGTCCGTCATCGTCGATAAAAACGGTGGGATCGATATCGTACCAATGTTCTTTCTGCCACACAAGGGGTTTTCCTATAGGATCTTTAAATGGTCCATAGGGAGTATCGGACACGAGTACACCTATTCCATGCCCATGGATGGGACAATACATATAGAACTTCCCGTTGCGTTCC
Source organism: Bacteroidales bacterium GP4 (assembly GCA_001701065.1). GTDB lineage: Bacteria > Bacteroidota > Bacteroidia > Bacteroidales > Muribaculaceae > Muribaculum. The sequence goes on along the minus strand of DAAL01000110.1, from coordinate 4,842 downwards.
ACAACCTGCTCAGCCCAGGCACCGTTATCACCGGGAAACCACTTGAAGTCCTTCAACGAGGCTACTGCGCCATGGTCAGTCCAGTTTACCATGTCGGTAGAAGTGTAAAGCAGCCAGTCAAACATTTTGAATCCATCGGCATCGTCTTCGTCATGGGTAGTGTAAAGAAATACAGTGTCGTTATACACCATAGGCGCAGGATCGGCTGTGTATTTAGTCTGGATTATAGGCTGTGTCGCTCCTGCCTGCAATGACAATGCGGCAACCAAGCCCAATCCCAATACAGATTTGTTCATAATCTTGCTTATTTTTCAAATTCCCAATAATCAAAATTAAACAGTTTCGGACCTTTCCTGCCTGTAAACACGAAATAGATGTCACGCACGCCTGTCATAGGGGTTGTAACAGGTGCTGTCACATCAGTCCATTCCTCCCATCCGCCGGTGCCGGGAACAGGGAGCGTGGCGATGAGTTGTCCGCCTACACTGTCAGTATGTACCTCGATAGTTCCTCCACGGAGAGCACTTGCCACACGTGCAGTGAACCGCTTTGGTGAAGTTTTACCGAAATCGACATTTCTCACCTTGATATTGTCGCCGTTGTGGATATCGGAAACGTACACACCGGTATTGGCGTTCTGTTCCGTGTTCACTCCGGTAGAAAATGCGATAGTCTCAGCTTCCACTTGTGCATAGGGATTAAGTGTACCTACAGGTTCCACACCTTCCTCGGTAGCCATGATGGTCGGGAAAGTCCCGTCAGGATTGTACTTGAATTCCTCCACAGCCACACTGCGGGCAAAGCCTCCGCCGCGGGGCAACTTGCCGGTGTGGTAGAAGAAATAGGATTTATCCTTGTAGTCCACTACCCCGCTGTGATTAGTGAACGAACCAGTGTCCTGAAGCGGCATGATTTCGCCCATGTACTTCCAACCGGTGACAGGATTGTCGCTAATGGAGTAAGCGATGTGTTCAGGAACACCGCCGGCAGCGTAAATCATATAGTATTTTCCATTACGCTTGGAAATCCACGGACCTTCAGTGTAAAAATCCTTGTATTTAAAATCCTTTTTGCGGAGTTCAGGGTCAGGCGCGCCGAAGCTTTCCTCGGAAAACTCTACGCGCTGCACTTCGCCGTCAAAGCTTATCATGTCAGGGTTAAGCTTCACATAGTACAATTTCGGGTTTCCCCAGTATAGATAAGCCTGACCGTCATCGTCAATGAACACTGTGGGGTCGATGAAATCCCAGCTTCCATCGGCAAGCGGCGCGCCTATAGCATCCTTGAACGGACCCACCGGCGAATCGCCCACAGCTACTCCGATAGCCATTGCTCCGGAAAGCTTGGAATGAAGAGGCACATAGAAATAAAACTTGCCGTTGCGCTCGATACACTGCGGAGCCCAGGCACGGTCATCGCCCCATGAGAAATCCTCAATGGCAAGAGGCGAACCGTGGTCGGTCCAGTTCACCATGTCAGTGGTGGAATACACACGCCACTCCTGCATCCAGAAGAAGTCAGCATTGTTCTCGTCATGTCCCGTGTAAACGTACAAAGTGTCGTTATGCACCATGGGAGCGGGATCAGTGGTGAACTTGGTCTGAACGATAGGATTCTGCGCCATTGCGCCCAAGGCTATCCCCACTGTAAGAGTTGTCAATAAATTACGGTTCATAGTCAGTCATTATTTGAATAGAAGCTGAGAGAAACGGTAAAGGCTTTCACGCCACACAGGCCAAGTGTGACCTCCGGGGGTCTCGAAGTATTTATAATTGATGCCCATGTCGTCGAAACGTTTTCTCATTATTTTGCAGTTGTTGTAAGCGATATCCTCGGGACCACCCATCGACAGCCAAAATTCCTTGAACTGCTTATTGTACTTGTCCTTGTCAGTGCCAAGCATCGAATAATACTTCTCGGCGGTGTCAGCCTTGGCGAAAGAAGCGTCGATATTGGAGTTGGCAAGCCAGCCTGAACTGAACACACCCACATAGCGGAAAAGCTCAGGATGCTCTATAACTGCGTTAAGGGTCTGGATTCCTCCCATGGAAAGACCTGCAAGCGCGCGGCTTCCGGCATCGGTCTTGACACGGTAAGTGCTTTCAACAAGCGGGATGCACTCTTCGATAAGTTCCTTAGTGAAGTCAGATGAATTACCGTCGCTCATCACAATTATCATGGGCTGAGCCTTTCCTTCGGCTATAAGATTGTCAAGCATGATGTCAGTGCGTCCCTGACGGCTCCATCCGTCCTGGTCCTCGCCGCCGCCATGCTGCAGATAAAGCACGGGATAAGTCTTGGAAGCGTCCTTATGGTAGCAGGGAGGCAAGTATATCTTCATCTCTTTCCATGCGCCGGCGGCATCGGAATAGTAGCGGCGTGACACCACTTCGCCGTGAGGCACATTCTTGGGCTGAAAACGAGTGTCGTCCTTGGCATAAGGAATCTCGATACCGCTTGCGTCCACTCCGCAGCCGTAGAAAGTGCGGCTTGAGGGATCCGACACCCTCATTCCGTCCACAATAAGGAAATAGTACTGAAAGCCGGGGCCTATGCTGTCAGTGACGCAAGTCCATCGACCTTCGGCATCCTTGGTCATGTCATACTTCTTTCCGTCGATGTCCACTTTCACGTCACGTGCATCGGGGGCGTTCACCTTAAACTCAGCCCGGCAATTGTCGATAATGCGCGGATACTCCGAACGGCGCACGGCATAGTCCGAAACTGACTGCGCTGTCACGCACAATGTAGCCGCCATAGCGGCACCTATAGCAATTATTTTTTTCATTGTTACTTATTTTGTTTAAAAATCAATGGTAAAAATTCATTAAGACAACGCCTCCAGGTGAGCCACTCGTGATGAGTGCCCGGCGATTCGTAGTACACATTCTTGATGCCAGCTTCATCAAGAGCCTGGCAGATGCGGTCACTTCCGAAGCCTTCCTCCGAACCCATTCCCAAGAAGAGGGTGTGTACTTTTTTGTTGAAGCTGTCAGCATCAGTGAACACTCCGTCATAAGCCTTGTCAAGACCGTTCTGAAGGAAGAACAATGCGCCGCTGAACGACCCTATGTGAGAGAACTTGTCAAGATTGTATAGAGTGGTCTGGAATGTCTCGTGTCCGCCCCACGACAGTCCCGCCATAGCACGGTTGTCACGGTCAGTGAGTGTGCGGAAGTTGGATTCCACGAAGGGGATAATCTCGTTAAGCAAAATGGGAGTGAACGACTTGCCGAACTGGTCCATAGTCTCGCCTTGACGGGCACCGAATATGTAATCACAGTTACCGTTGTCCATCACCACAATCATGGGCACGCACTTGCCTTCGGCTATCTGGTTGTCGAGGATATTTGCCATCTTGCCCTGTTCGTGCCATCCGCGCTCATCCTCGCCCATGCCGTGCTGGAGATACAGCACCGGATAACGTTTTTCGGGCGATGTCTCGTACTCGGCAGGGGTGTACACGAAACAACGGCGTTCAGCGTTCTCCAATTCGGAGAAATACTTGCACTCGCGCACTTGACCGTGAGGAATATTTTTATTGAAAGTGTAGTAAGCAGCCGCCTGTGCCGATTCCGGAATCTCTATGCCGCCGGCTTGCCTGCCGCATCCGTAGAATGTCTCGCTTGAGGGGTCAATCACCGACACTCCGTCCACGAGAATGAAATAGTAGTGAAAACCTTCAATGAGCGGATCGGTGGTTACTGTCCAGTTGCCGTCAGCGTCCTTCACCATGTCGTACTTTTTGCTGCAGATGTCCACTTTCACGTCACTTGCTTCGGGAGCATGGACTTTGAATGTGGCACGCGAGTCACTGTGGACACATGGATATTTGGCTTCGGGGATGTTGGTCTGTGCAGGCACGGCATCCTGCGCCGTCACCGCCTGTGTTGTGAACATGGCACTTGCAAGAACCATAGAGAGAATAAGGAAATTCCTTTTCATGACAAAATTGTATTATATTAGGTTAAAAAATAATTACAAATATAGGATTTTATGCCTAAACTGACATTCACATTTGTAACCAACTTCTTTAATCATGTAACATCACCTTCATTATTACCTATTCTTATAAACCCAAATACCCAGAATTATAAAAAAAATATGGCCGTCTCACGACGACCATATTCCTTTTCATGAAATACACAAATTAATACCAATCATTAGAATGATATTCTATCTTTATCATTATCGACGGATAGCTACTTTCTTACCGTTGATAATATATATGCCGGTTCCGAGCATGTCGAGATCCGACTTATTATCAGTGTCAAGAACCTTTACGCCTGAAAGGTTGTAAACGGTCCAGTGGTCAACCACGGGAGTCACTTCGACATTATCCAACGAAGCTGACTTAGGAGCGGTGATAACCACTGATTCGATAGCATAAGAGCCTACGAAATCACCGGTCTGGAACAATAGATGAGCCTCATTAGTTATATCAGCAGCTGACTTAAACTTGATTGTTATTGTTTGCCAATCAGCAGATTCATCTACGTTTACACTACCGGCAGTAGCGTCAGTACCCCATTTGCCCAATACATAATGTAGAGAACCCTTAAATCCTTTGATTTTAGCAGTGATGGTGTATTCAACATCCTTAGATACACTGAACAAGTCAGCTACCATATACTGAATGTCCCAGAAGTTGGCAGCAGCCTCAGCATTAGTCACTACCAAAGCACCGTTTTCGATTTTGGCATCCACACCCTCAGCTGCCCACATGTTGTAAGCGGTCATAGTTGAGAAGTCGCTCTCAGCCACGATTTCACCTTCGGGAGTGTCAGGAGTATCGGGAGTGTCGGGGGTTGATGTGCCGTTAGTAAGCTTAACGTTAGTCAT
>DAAL01000065.1 GCA_001701065.1 Bacteroidales bacterium GP4 | reverse complement strand
ATCACAGTGCATGGACGCACACGGTATCGGCTCCACCTCCCTGCCATATATCTGTATAGCGGTGGGACGTTCGCCGGGATTTATGGTGAGCTTGCGAGTGGTAGCGGCTATATTTCTAATCAGGGCATCGGCTGAAACAAATTCAGTGTACACCATGTCGGCACCCTGTTCTTTGCAAATCAAACGAAAAGAGCGGTCAGTCACATCCTCCATTGGCGCCAGCATAACCGGCTTTTCTCCTAAGTCGATGTCTCCGATTTTCATGTCAGTTATTGTATTTTTATACGAAGTTAGATAAAAAAGTCCTAATGGCTTCTTTTTGTGGTGAAAAATGGCATATTATCATCCAAAAGTGAGAATTGAGGCTTTGTCAGCGGATATCGCCGCCGCGGCTTCCCGCAGTTGTTCCGGCGAGATGGCTGTGATGCGCTCCTTTATAGTTTCCGGATCAGCCACCTTTTCATGAAACAGAGTGGCGCGTGCAGTTCCGAGGGCTATCTGTTCCTGGTTGACCTTGCCGAGCACGAGTTGTCCCAGATATTGTTTTTTTGCCGCATCCAAGGACCGCTGAGTCATGGAAGTGGATGCTAAACGGTCGATGGTGTCGAACACCAGTTTGCGGCACCGTTTCACATCCTCTTTGTCGCATCCGAAGTATATGGTCAACACTCCGCAGTCAGTGAAAGTGGTAAGGCAGGAATCCACCGAGTAGACCAGCCCGTTACGCTCTCTTAATATCACATTAAGGCGCGAATTCATGCATGGACCGCCGAGGATATTGTTAAGTAGCGCATAGGTAAACTTTGAATTATCGTACATTCCGGGTACTCTCGCGCCTATGATAGTGTGGGCTTGGTGGGTGTCGAGCACTCGGTACCGGTCGAACGGCTCAATCACTGGGGGAATACTCTGCTGCGGCTTGTGGGAACTGAAGCACAGCCGGGAGAAATACCGCTCGATTGCCGACATTATCCTGCCGGTTTCGCCTGGTCCCATATAGAACACAACCATGTTGTCAGGAACATAGAAGCGGTCAAGGAAGGCGCGGCAGTCGCTTGACGTGAAGGACTTGATGGTTTCCTCGGAGCCAAGGATGTTGTGCCCAAGGCTTGAGCCCGCGAAGATGAGGTCGTTGAAATCGTCGAAAATGGCATCGGATGGTGTGTCAAGATAAGAATTCAACTCGTCAAGTATCACATCCCGTTCGCGGTCTATCTCATCGGCGGGAAAGTTGGAATCGGTTATAAGGTCGGCGATAAGTTCCATGGCACGTGATGTATTGCCGGCGGGGTAGGCTGAATACACCATGGTCACTTCCTCCGAAGTGTAAGCGTTCAGTTCGCCGCCCACTGATTCCATCCTGTTGATTATGTGCCATGACTTTCGGTGGGTCGTTCCCTTGAAGATTGTGTGCTCCACGAAGTGGGCAAGTCCGTATTCTTCGGGGCTTTCGTTTCGGCTTCCGGCATTAACCGCCAGTCCACAAAATTCCACCGGGGAATTGTGGTGACGAATTACAGCGCGTAGTCCATTGGAGAGACGAATATATTCACAAGAATCAATATTTATTTCCATAAAATTAGTAACGATACAACAAAAAACGAGTTTTAACGTCTCACGACGTTAAAACTCAAATACCTTAAATCTAATACCATGAAAAACTGATACAAAGATATAGCCATTTTTTGAATTTGCAAAACATTGGAGGAAAAATATTCGGATTTTAACACGTTTTAACTTAAATACGGTCTAAATGCATAAATTTGACATAATTATTACATATCGGGCTATCGCGTCCCGAATTTCCGCAGAATATACAAATTCATCGGCTGAATGGGAGCGCGCCGAATCGCCCGGACCGAGTTTTACCGATTGCCATGGCATCAATGCCTGGTCGCTCAGGGTGGGGGAACCGAAGGGCGTTGCGCCCATCATCTCCAGCCGGGTTACGATGGGGTGTTCAGGCGATATCGACGATGGATTTAATCGAGTTGAGCGGGGGACAAGCCGGCATTCCGGCACAGCGGCTCTTATCATGTGGAGGGTTTCTTCGTTGGAATAAGCGTCGGTTGTGCGCACATCCACCACTATCTTGCATTTAGCCGGCACCACATTGTGCTGAGTGCCTGCTTCTATCTGAGTGACGCTGATTTTTACGGGTCCCAAAGTAGGGGATTCTTTGGGGAACCGAAGATTCTTCAAAGTGTCAATGACATCCATAGCCTTGTAGATAGCATTCACGCCTTCATTGCGCGCGGCATGTCCCGACACTCCGTCAATCTCGCCGTCAAGCACCATCAATCCTTTCTCGGCTATTGCCGGGTTCATTCCTGTGGGTTCTCCTACGATAGCCACAGTTATAGGAGGAAGATACTTCAACGCAAGCTCAATCCCGTTCTTGCCGCTCACTTCCTCTTCGCATGACGCAAGGAAAACCATATTGTAGCTCCGAGGCTGAGCGTCCATGTGGATGAATGCCGCCAAGAGCGATACTAACGACGCGCCTGCGTCATTGCTGCCTAATCCGTATATGCGGTCATCTTCCTCGGAAGGGGTGAACGGGTCACGTGTCCATCCGTCGTTGGGACGAACGGTGTCGATGTGGGAGTTCAACAGCAGAGTGGGGAGTGAGGAATCAAAACCGGAACTCAGCACAAATATATTATTGCCGTGCCGCTGCGGTTTCAATCCTTCTTTCAGCATGTGCTGTTCAAGAAAGTCGGCTGCCGCTTTTTCGTCGCGGCTTATAGAGGGAATAGCTATAAGACTTTTCAACAAGTCCACAGCCTGATAGTATAACTGATCCATAGTGCAAAATTAGCGTAAAAATGTGGAAAACTATTCCGGAGAGCCGTTAAAAATGTCAGCGTTGAAGTCAGTGCGCAGCGAATGAGCCGGAATATTGTGCCGTTGGAGAGAGTCGAGATAGCGGTTGTGCCGCCGCGGATGAAGGTCACGGCTCAAAATTATTCCGGAGTGGGGAAACCGGCGGCTCACCTTCACGGGATTGCCGGAAAAGCCACGGCATATCACTACATGGGTTATGCCGTTGTTGACTGCAGCAGTGTCGCCGTCATTGTGGAGAAGCAGAATACGCTTGCCGGGGAGCGTCACTACATCGCTATAAGACGCATGTACAGCTATGGAATCAACTCCGTGCTTCATGAGGTATTCGCTGTAGTTGGTGATTACTTTTTCTTTTATATTCGCCGCGTTCACAGGGCTTGCAGTGGTGTAGATGTTGACTTTGTTGCGCACACGATGCATGATGGTGGTGTCACGGAATGAATGTACAATGAAGTGGTCCTCGGCATTTAGCGGTTCCGCAGTGGCTAAGGCGGTGACTATACAAGCTACGGCAAATGCCGCCGCGGTGTACAGGGTCGCTCGTTTACGGTAGTAAATAGCGGCGAACAGCATTCCTATAAATAATGCATAGGGGATGAACACCCAAGCCGAGAAAAATATGTTGTCGATGGTGACGTGGGGAAAGGATATTATCGATTCCACGTATCGGCTCATGACGTTATAAATGCGGTCAGTGAATTCGCACAGCCACAGGGGAGGTGCCGTAAACAATTGAAGGAACACGATGAGGATTCCTGCGCCCATCAGCACCGGAAGAATCATCAGCACCGGGATATTCGCAAAAATGAAGAACAAAGGGAAGGTATGGAAGTAGTAAGCTGCGATAAGCCCTGATCCTACTGTAGCCGCTACTGTTACTATTACTAATGTTACCGCATACCGTAATACACCTCGTAGCGGCAGCTTATCCAGAAGCGGAACAGTGAGAAGAATGCACATGACCGAAGCGAAAGAAAGCTGGAATCCGGGCTGGAAAAGCGCATCGGGATTTATAGCCAATATGACAATGGCAGCAAGCAGAAGCGCGTTGAAACTGAAGTTGCGGCGTTGAAGGATGATGCCTGCGCCCAGTGCCGTAGCCATGACCACCGCACGGGTCACAGAAGGGGAGAGCCCCGTAAGGACGGCATAGACCCAAAGGAGCAAAATGGTGATTCCTGCCAGTGCTTTTCTCATCCTTAATATATATAAAGGGAAAAGGATAATAGTGATGAGCATGGCTATTATTCCCACATGAAGTCCGCTTAATGCAAGCACATGTGCCACTCCGGCACCTGAAAACATGGTGCGGGTGGAGTCCGTGACCAAAGAGTCATCGCCTATGAGGGCGGCGCACAGAAATTCAATAGTCCCTGACGACAACGGCGACTCTTTTATGAGCTGTGCTACCTCAGGCTGAATACGTTTTATCTTCCAGTAGATGCTGTTATTGACTCCCGTAACGGAGATGCTGTCAGGGATTACGAATGCCTGAGCATAGATGTTGCGGCGGAGGAAATTCTCTCGATGGTTGTTGCAATAGCGGTCGTAAACCTGCGGCTCGGAAAGGCGGCAGTGGAAAGTCACGCTGTCGCCTGGCATGAACACGGTAGCTGCTGACGGAACCGTCAATCTTGCTTTATAGGGACGAAGCGCGTCCATTGATACTGTCAGATGTTGACCGGAACCGCTTTCGTCCACCTCCTCTATCTGACCGTAATAGCAGCGGGATTCAGGGTAGAGTTGCGGATAATGCGGAGGCATGAGAAAATGCGTTACCGATATTGCTGCTATGAGTAGAAGCAATACCGGTAATAAAGGTATATAGGAGAGAGGAGGACGCATGTCAGTGTAATCTTGATTACGGGATAGTGTACATCACCACGATGAAGCTGCTCACGCCTATCACGATCCATAACGCTATGGCGAGAACAAGAGGGGTGGTGCCCACTGATTTTATGGTCTTAAGTGAAAGACTTGCGCCAATGAAGAACAGAGTAAGCACAAGACCTTTCTTGGCAAGCCATACAAGCCAGTTGCTTAGTTCGGCAGGGAGTCCGCAGTAAGTGTTGACGACCATGGCTATCACAAAGATGAATATGAACCAGGGGATGCTGATTTTGGAGCCTTTCTCACGGAATATCAGCATGGTCACAAGCGCGAGGGGTATAATCCACAGGGCACGTGTGAGTTTAATCAAGGTAGCAAGCTGAAGGGCTTCCGGACCATAAGCATCGCCGGCTCCCACCACTGACGATGTGTCGTGGATGGCTATTGCCGCCCATGTGCCAAACTGCTGCTGGCTCATGTCGAAAAAGTGTCCGATGGGAGGAAAAATGAAGAGTGCTATGGCATTGAGTATGAAAATCACTCCGAGCGACACAGCCATTTCCTCTTCATTGGCGCGAAGCACGGGACCTACCGCCGCTATGGCACTTCCGCCGCATATTGCGGTGCCTGATGCTATAAGGTAAGAAGTCTTTTTGTTGAGGTGCAGCCAGTAGCCGAAGAGTGAGCCAAGAATCATGACACCTATTACTGACACCACTGTAAAAAGCATTCCTTCGCTTCCCGACTTAAGTGACTCAACCACATTCATTCCGAATCCGAGTCCCACAACCGAAGCTTGGAGCAGGAACTTGGAGCCTTTCTTATTGAACTTGGGAAACGGGCATCCAAAGCAGAGGGCAAACATCAATCCCACGAAAAGCGCGACAGCCGGAGTTACAAGATTCACTCCGGTGACCAAGTCCCAGGGAAAGAGGATTACTATGATTAATGCCAGATACAGGTAACGTGATATAACATTCCAATTCATGGGTTTATAACATTTATAAAGTAAGACGAAATATTATTTGTTCCATATGTCCCAAGACACAAACGCCTGAAGAAGCAGCATTTCGAGTCCGTTCTTGACCTCAGCACCGTGTTCCTCGGCTTTTTTCATGAACAGGGTGACATTAGGATTGTATATCAGGTCGTAGCACAGATGTTCCCGGGTTAATGCTTCATAGGGGATATCGGGACATTCGTCCATGTGGGGGTACATGCCCAATGGAGTAGTGTTGACGATAATCTTGTGCGATGCCATGATTTCGGGAGTCAGATCCTTGTAGGACAACACACCTTCACGTGCGGTGCGTGACACAAACTGCGGTTCCACGCCCAAGCTTAACAATCCGTGGTAAATGGCTTTAGATGCACCTCCTGTACCTAATATCAATGCTTTGTCACGTTGCGGAGTGAGCAATGGACACAGGGAGTCGCTGAATCCCACAACATCGGAATTATAGCCTTTAAGGATGAAGTCTTTGTCTTTCTTGGGAATGAACTTGATGACATTGACAGCACCTATCTTTTTGGCGGTTTCGTCCATTTCGTCAAGATAGGGAATCACCTTTTCCTTGTAGGGGATTGTCACGTTGAGTCCTCTCAGGTTAGGATACTGGGCGAGAATCTTCATGAAATCGCCTATGTCGGGGAGTTCGAAATTCAGATATCTTGCCGGAATGTCCTCCGATTCAAATTTCTGGTTAAAGAAATTCTTGGAAAAGGAATGAGTTAAAGGAAACCCTATTAATCCGTAGTAAAGCATGATTTTTTCTCCTATGTATTTTGCAATAAGTTTAAATCAGTTTAATAAACTGTCAAAATTTCGGCAAAATTAGCAAATAATAATGGAAAAAGCGATAGAAAAATAATGAAAAATTTAATCAATTTCTAAATAAGATAAAAAAAAGTATAATATATATATAGGTGGTTGTGCTCGATTATACATTTTTTATGCATAAAAAGACTAAAATGTTTGAAATTTTCGCTTAAAAATATTAATTTTGATGCCTAAAACAGTGTAAATGTTAAAAAAGCGAATTTTTAATATGTTAAACATCCAATTTATATGAGAAAATTAACCTTAGTTTTAGCGTTGATGATGTCTTTTGCCATCAGTGCTATCGCGCAAATGACGCGGGTCTCAGGACAAGTCTTGTCGGAAGAGGATGGTGAGCCGATAGTGGGAGCTACCGTGCGTGTCGAAGGGACAACGCTGGCGGTTGCGTCCGACGCTGAAGGGAAATTCACCATTACCG
>DAAL01000218.1 GCA_001701065.1 Bacteroidales bacterium GP4 | reverse complement strand
TTGATACGGTTTTCCCAGTCACCGCCGTAAAGCTGGTGGGTGATCTGACGGTCAAACTCGCTGTTCATGTCGAAGTCAGTATCCATCAGGTAGAGGTTCATACGGCCTACATTCACCTTCCAGATGTGGGAGTAAACCACACGTCCGGGATAAGGCACTTCAAGAATCATGGGGTTGCCGTCCTCGTTGAGCACCTGCTCGATGGGGAGTTCGTTGAAATTCTGGGGTTCGTAGTTGGCTATCTGCTGTCCGTCCACTGAGAGTGACTGGGTGAAGTAGCCGTAACGGTAAAGGAAACCTACCGCGGTCATGTTGACGCAGCTGTCGGAAGCTTCCTTGATATAGTCACCGGCAAGTACACCGAGACCGCCGGAATAAATCTTCAATGCGTTGCACAATCCGTATTCCATCGAGAAATATGCCACTGACGGAATATCCTTGCGCATGGGAACTTTCATGTAAGCCTTAAAGTCCTCATAGACTTTGGTCATGCGAGAGAGGAAATCTTCATCTTTGCATAGTTCTTGGAGACGGTCAAAACCAAGACGCTGCAGGAGCATCACAGGATTTTCTCCGAGTGAACGCCACAAGTCGGGGTTAAGTTCACGGAAGAGGGATTTGCCTTCACTGTTCCACACCCACCAGAGGTTACGTGACATAACTTCAAGCGGTTTGAGCTTTGATGGAAGATCAACTGACACCATAACGTCACGCCATGCGGGAACATTACTGTTGCTCACTTTAATTTTCATAAACTATACTATTAAAAAACGTTTAAAAAATTCAACTGTTTAATCGCTGTTTAGCGACATTAAGAGCTATGCCGTAAGCTTCGACATAGTATTCGATGAAATAGGTCCAAGCGGCAAGCGAGGCGGTGTGAGCCGCGCTCTTGCGGATGGTATCTATCATTTTGGGAGATTCATTAATAAGATAACGTAGTGACTTGGCTATTCGTTCAGTTACGGTGGAATAGTTGGAGTCGCTGCGCGCGATCACATTCACGCCGGTGGCGAGGAATGTGTTTTCGTCAAGAGAAAGCACCCACTGTCCGAACCCTGACAGGGTAGTGGTCACTGTGGGGACGCTGAACGCCACGCTTTCAAGCGGGGTGTAGCCCCACGGCTCGTAATAGGAGGGGAACACTGTAGCGTCCATCCCTATGAGAAGTTCGTAGTAGGTCTTGTTGAAGATGCCGTCGTCGCCGTTGAGGTAGCACGGCACATATATCACTTTTACCGCTTCGTCGGTGCGGTTGGTGAAGTTCAATCCGTGGATGCGGCACAGTATGGGGTCGCTTTCGGGATTGTTGAGCCAGTGGGTGATCACCGGGTCGGAGAGTGTGTTGATTTCACCGCTCAACAGTTGTCGGCTGAGGTCGGCGCGCGGTTCTTTTACCCAAGCGGGCACCATCACGAAGGCAAGCACCTCCTTTGTGAGGTCCTGTGCGCGGAGGTCGTTGAGCGCGTCAAGGTACACGTCGATGCCTTTGTTGCGGTATTCGCAGCGTCCTGAGGTAGCCACAAGGAATGTGTCGTCCGGAAGCTTGTAGCCAAGGAGTGACGAGGCGGTGTTGAGGAGCGATTTTCTTGCTTCCTCGCGGGCTGCCTTGAACTTGGTCTTTGCCGGCACGAAGTTCTGCTCGAATCCGTTAGGGGTCACGAACGGGCGGCGTTCAAGAAGCTGTTCGCACTCTATGGCGGTGATTTCGCTCACGGTGGTGAAGCAGTCGGCGGTGTGGGCGGCGGCTTTTTCGAGCGAGTGTTTCGCTTCCATGTTGAGTTCGCGCGCCATCTGGTCGCCGTTATAGCCTTTGAGATAGTCGTAAAGCGGCTTTCCGTTGCCGCAGATGCTTCGTCCGATGCAGGTGGCATGGGTGGTGAACACGGTAGCCACCGAAGGTAGTTCGGCGTTGACGTAGAGAAGTCCCATCGCGGTGGTCCACTCGTCGAAATGGGCTATCACGTTCTTGTCGCGGATGCCCACGAAGTCGCATATGCTCTGGATAACCACGCCTGCCGCATGGGCAAAGGCGCAGCCTTCGTCATAGTCGCCGTAAGCATGCAGCGAGTCCACATGGTATAGTTCCCACATTTTGGCGTAAAATTCGTTTTTCACGCTGTACATGCCGTCAAACTTCACAAGCACCACAATAGGCTTTCCGGGTATGTTCCATCGTCCTGTGCGCACGCTCACTCCTTCGGGGAGCTTTGCCTGGGCTTTCCAGTCTTTTAGCACTGTGGATGACTGAGTGAAATAGGGCGAGGGGTTCTCTTCAGTCCACACATCGGGACCAATAAATATCGTTTTGTCCTTATATAATTTTTGTAGCGTTTTAGCCTTGGTTGAGAGTACGGTATAGATTCCTCCAATTTTGTTGCATACTTCCCAACTGGTTTCAAACATCAAATCGACAGAAATGGGTGAATTGTCCATGCTGTAGTATTATGAATATTTCGGGTGCAAAGTTAGTAAATATTTTTGGAACAGAATGCATAAATGCACTAAAAACAATGGTTTAAAACATTTAAAACGCCCCACAACATGCTGCAGAGGGGTACAAAAAAGCCTGTCCCGGAGCTGATGCGCTCCAAAACAGGCTTTTTATAGCTGTTCCTTAGCGGAATTTATTAGTCCTGACGGGGTTCGCCGTTGTTGAAGTCACGGCGAGGACGGTCATCGTCCCGTGTGGAAAGCATGGAGACCTCA
>DAAL01000148.1 GCA_001701065.1 Bacteroidales bacterium GP4 | reverse complement strand
TCGAAGAACAGGCGGTGCAGTTCCTGCGAAGGCAAGCCCGTCACATTCTCGTTCCGCCGCTACGACGACTCTCCACTCATCACCCTAAAAGCCCTCAACGGCTCAGTGGGCGAAGAATGGGCTGGTCACCGCATCCTACTGCGCTACTATCCCGAGGACGGACAGCCCTACACATCGGGCAACATCACAGTGGCGGCAATGAACGCCATCAATTACGACACCCTCAGGGTGCGCAACGTCGAAAAGTATGACTGGGAGGCAAGCCCCGTGTTCCTCAACTCAGTGTGGCGCACCGGCAAGTACCTCAACATGCGCATGAGAGTGGAGTATTCGCAGTCGCCCCGCCTGTTCGGTCTTATGGTCGATTCAGTTACTGTTGACTCCGTGCAGCCGCAGCTGTATCTGCTCCACAACCGCCTTGGCGAACCTGAAAATTATCTAACCGAGATATATGCGTCGTTTGACCTGTCGCCGGTGTGGGATCTCCCCGGATGCCGTTCCGTGAAAGTCCACATCAACGACACCAACCACAAAGAAGAATTTTACATTTTCAAAAAACCGGAATAAACATTAACCCTATTATAAACATTAATAACTAAAAACAATGGACAACAATAACAACAAAAAGAACGAAATAAAAATCGAACTCACTCCCGAAGTGGCACGCGGCAACTATTCCAACCTTGCCATGATAGCCCACTCACCCACAGAGTTTTTCATCGATTTCATAGCTCTTGCCCCCAATATGCCGCAGGCTAAGGTGCAGAGCCGCATCATCATGTCGCCCGAAAACGCAAAACAGCTTCTTTTCGCCCTCCGCGAAAACATCGAGCGTTACGAAAACACTTTCGGCGTAATCGAGCGCAAAACCCCGAAGAACGGTAACCCCAACGGTGACCTTCCCAACCCTTTCAAGGCATAAACTAATCTTATGATAGACCACCAATTGCTTATCTACAACACTCTGAGCCGCACCAAGGAACGCTTCCACCCCATCCATGAAGGAAGGGTGGGAATGTACGTGTGCGGTCCCACCGTGTACGGCGACGGACATCTCGGACATGCCCGACCCGCCATAACATTCGACATTCTGTTCCGCTATCTCACTCATCTCGGCTACAAAGTGCGCTATGTGCGCAACATCACTGACGTGGGCCATCTTGAACATGACGCTGACGACGGCGAGGACAAAATCGCAAAGAAAGCCCGTCTTGAACAGCTTGAACCGATGGAAGTGGTGCAGCACTACCTCAACAGCTACCACAAGTCCATGGAAGCCCTCAACGTGCTTCCCCCGTCCATCGAGCCGCATGCGTCGGGACACATCATCGAGCAGATAGAGTACATCAAGAAGATCCTTGAAAGCGGCTACGCCTACGAAAGCCAAGGCTCCGTGTACTTCGACGTGCCCAAGTACAACAAGGACCACAACTACGGCGTGCTTTCAGGACGAAACATCGACGAACTGCTGTCCACCACCCGCGCTCTCGACGGGCAGGAGGAGAAACATAACCCCGCTGACTTCGCACTGTGGAAGAAAGCCGCTCCCGAGCACATCATGCACTGGCCGTCGCCCTGGAGCGAAGGTTTCCCCGGATGGCACCTCGAATGCTCCACCATGGGCGAGAAGTACCTCGGCACACCCTTCGACATCCACGGAGGAGGAATGGACCTGATGTTCCCGCACCACGAATGCGAGATAGCGCAGTCAGTAGCCCACAACGGCAAGGACTCCGTCCACTACTGGATGCACAACAACATGATCACCATCAACGGTCAGAAGATGGGCAAGTCGCTTGGCAACTTCATCACTCTCAACGAGTTCTTCACCGGCTCTCACCCCAAGTTGACCCAGCCCTACTCTCCCATGACCATACGCTTCTTCATCCTGCAGGCGCAGTACCGAAGCACCCTCGACTTCTCCAACGAGGCTCTACAGGCATCGGAAAAGGCACTTGAACGCATGCTTGAGGGACGTAAACGCCTTTACGAGCTCACCCCCTCGCCCGTGTCGACTGTCGACGTGAAAGGACTTCGCGCCAAGTGCTACGAAGCCATGGACGATGACCTAAACACCCCCATCGTGATAGCCCACCTCTTCGAAGCTTGCCGCATCATCAACCAGGTAAAGGACGGCAACGCCACCGCTACCCAGGAGGATATCGACGAGCTTAAACAGCTGTTCGACACTTTCCTTGTCGACATTCTCGGCATCCGCACCGAAATGGTTGCAGCCGACGGCACTTCCGCAGCCGATGCCATGCGCCCCTTTGAAGGAGCAGTGAATCTGCTGCTTGAAATGCGCTCTAAAGCCAAAGCCGAAAAGGACTGGACCACAAGCGACCTCATCCGCAACCGCCTAAACGAAATAGGGTTCGACATCAAGGACACCAAGGACGGCTGGGAATGGAGCCTGAAAAAACAATAGAAATCTTGATATGGATGTGACGGATTTCGCAAGGATGGTGTACGACACCCTCCCTTATACCCCCAACGGACAACAAGTGCAGCTGATAGCTGCACTTGCGCGTTTCTGCTCCAAGTCCACTCCGTCCGATTCCGTATTTCTTCTTAACGGATACGCCGGCACAGGGAAGACTTCGCTCTGTGCCGCGCTCGTCCATTGCCTTAACAGCGTGGGCATAGGCACGGTGCTTCTCGCCCCCACCGGAAGAGCCGCCAAGGTGTTCGGG
>DAAL01000135.1:7652-7897 GCA_001701065.1 Bacteroidales bacterium GP4 | reverse complement strand
GATATACCCACCACAAGATTCTTGCAATGCGTGAATTGCAGGCGTTTCATAAGTCCGTGCGTCTGAATGTTTATGATTTCCTCGCATCGGCTGTCCTTGGATGACTTTTCTTCCGGCACAAACGGCTCCGGTTTTATTTCGCGCAGCAGATTACCGTCAACCGCTTCTTCCGGCAATGAAATACTCTCGACCGTAAACCGTGACTGCTCTATCTTGGCGCAGTCATTGAATGTCATGATGTGGAA
>DAAL01000135.1:5153-7514 GCA_001701065.1 Bacteroidales bacterium GP4 | reverse complement strand
GTAGCCTGCCGATGAGTACACATAGGCGCTGATGCAGCGTGCCGATTGCTGTTTTATCAGCGACATGAGGTAATCGTATTTGCCTATCAAGTCATTGGATGCCGACAGATTCAGTATCAATTCAGCTCCGTTCAATGCATGATGGCATGAGGGTGGAATGGGTGCCCAAAGGTCCTCGCATATCTCTATAGCCGTTTTTACGGAATTTATCTCAAACATGACCGTCTTCCCGAACGGCACATAAGAATTGCCGCAAAGTTCTATTATGGTGTCAGGCTCGTCCCACGAGGCAAACCACCGTTTTTCATAAAACTCGTTATAGTTTGGCAGATAGGTCTTGGGCACAACTCCTTTTACTGTACCTTCGGCAATGACCACGGCGCAGTTATATATCGAGTTGTTTACACGGATAGGCGCGCCCACCACTAAAGCGGCGTTAAGTTCGGTCGACAACCGGCACAGTTGTTCCAGTCCGCTTAATGCCCCTTCAAGGAGTGTGGATGAGTGGAACAAGTCGCCGCAGGTGTAGGCGGTGACGGACATTTCGGGGAATACGACTATCTTGGCTCCGCCGGCTGCCGCCTTTTTTGCCAGTAGTGAAATTGACTCGACATTTTGTCTTACGTCCGCTACGTTCACTTCCGGAACAGCGGCGGCAACTCTCATATATCCGTAATTTTTCATATATCCAATTTTTATTTCTGCAAAAATAATGAAAAAATGGTTACCTTTGCACTATAAGAACATATATTAAGGTTATGTTGGCACATGATATGAGAATTACGCCGGGCAAAAGTGTGTTTTTGTTTGTTTGCTGGTGGATATTATCGACAATTTTGGGGTCGATTATAATTAATTTCCTTGGAGTTGATTCACTTGTTAAAATCAGGTGCGCCGTGCTTCTACAGGACATTTTTCTTTTTATCCTTCCCGTGCTGCTCACAGTGGTGCTTGTGGCGGTGAATCCGTTCCGCTTCCTGAACTTTTCAGGAAAACTATCGACGAGGAATCTGCTCCTTACGCTTGGCATAGTCATTGTGGCTATTCCGGCTATGAACCGCTTGGTCGCATGGAATGAAGGAATATCCTTGCCGGAGTCATTCAGCGGACTGGAGAATTTACTGCGCAACAGCGAGGACGCAGCCAAGGCTTCCGTGCAGTCGCTCATGGGCGGTTCTTCGGTTTGGGACTTGATTATCAGTATTCTTATCATGGGATGTCTTACCGGATTTGCCGAAGAATTGTTTTTCCGCGGTGGGCTTCAAACATTGCTGATGCGTCTGCTTAGGAATCCTCATGTAGCTGTTTGGTCGGCTGCGTTTATATTCAGCGCGGTGCATCTGCAGTTCTATGGGTTTGTGCCCCGGTTGTTTATGGGAGCGTTCTTTGGCTATCTCATGTGGTACGGTCGCTCGATATGGCTCCCTATGGCGGCTCATGCCTTGAACAATAGCCTTGTGGTGCTTAACAACTGGCTCTTGCAGCGTGGCGTGACTACGGTCAATGCCGATTCCATCGGCGTAGGGGACTCGGCAATGAGTTATGTCAGCGTGCTGGTAAGCTGCGTGTTGATGGCGGCGTTGATGTATTTGCTGTTTAATCGCAGAGCACGTGTAGAACACAACCAAGCCGCTTGACGTTTACTTTTATAGAATTAATCGAAATCGGATGCTTAAAGGCGAAAAAATAATAGGGTTATTCAATGACAGCTTTCCTCCGGTGATGGACGGCGTGACTCTCACTGTCCAGAACTATGTGAAATGGCTTACCGCCATGGGCTACCACACATGCGTGGTCACTCCATGGAATCCTATCGCTCCCCCGGAGCATAACGATTTTGACCTGTACCGATATTTTTCCCTTGGGATAGCTTCACGGAAGCCTTATCGCTATGGCTATCCTAAGCTTGACCCTTTTATATGGCATAAGATGCGGAGTGTGCCATTTAGCTTAGTGCATTCCCATTGTCCGTTTTCTTCGGGAAGGCTGGCTATGTATGCGGCGAAGCACCGTAATGTGCCGCTTGTGGCTACTTTCCATTCCAAGTACAGGACTGATCTGGAACATTCCCTGCCGCCGTGGATGGTTAAGCGCATTATGCGCCGCATCCTCGACTTTTTTAATGCCGCCGATGAAGTGTGGATTCCTCAGGCTAAGGTGGAGGAGACGGTTAGGGAATATGGCTACAAAGGTCCATTGACCGTTGTGGAAAATGGAATAGACCTGTTCATGGATGACTTTGATTCCACATTGAGCTACAAGAGTCAGGCGAGGGCTGAACTTGGATTTGCCCCTGACGAGATGGTGCTGCTTTTCGTTGGACAGCACATCAGGGATTGATAATCACTGACGGTGTACCCA
>DAAL01000135.1:0-5076 GCA_001701065.1 Bacteroidales bacterium GP4 | reverse complement strand
GCACGGCTGAACCTTGACGACCGCATATCGCTCCGCGGACTTATGACTGACCGTGAGCAGCTGAAAAAGTTCTACGCCGCCGCCCACCTTTTCCTCTTCCCGTCGTTGTACGACAACGCCCCGCTGGTGGTAAGGGAAGCGGCAATGATGGGTACGCCGTCAGTGATTATCAACGGCTCTACCGCCTCCGAAGTCATTGTTGACGGCGAAAATGGTTTCCTGGCTGAGAATTCGCCCGAATCCTATGCCGAGAAGATTAGATTTTTGTATAACCGCCGCGATGCCCTGTTGACTGCGGCTAAAGGTGCTGCTTCTACGCTCACAAGGTCTTGGAGCCAGGTGATAGAGGAAGTCGTGGACCGATATAAAGTCATTATTGAACGATATGCCCGGACCTACTGACAGTATTCCCGCTAAAGCTCCGCGCTTCAAGATGTGGCGTGTCATTGTTCCTATAATAATAGGAATATGCGTGGTCGTGTGGTTGTTTAAACGCGAGTTCAACGTGGCTGTTTGGAACAGCATTGTCTTTGATTCCCATGTGGTGGTGTGCATTTTGCTTGCGTGGCTGTGTATGCTTGGGCGTGATTACGGGCTTACATGGCGTTTCCGCACATTGACTGACCGCCAGATTACTTGGTGGCAAGCGCTTAAAGTGAATTTCATGTGTGAGTTCACCTCGGCGGTGACCCCATCGGCGGTGGGCGGCTCTTCTCTCGGCATGATATTCCTGCATCATGAAGGCATCAACCTGGGGCGCGCCACTACGCTCATGATGACTACATTGTTCCTGGACGAGCTTTTCTTTGTAGTGGCGTGTCCGGTGATTGTGGCGATAATACCTTATAATGAACTGTTCGGTTTCAACCACACAAAGTTCGACATAGGGCTGGAGTGGGTGTTTTGGCTCGTCTACGCCTTCCTGTTTGCGTGGACGGCAATACTTTTCCTCGGAATACTGGTTAAGCCTGCGGGGATAAAGAATGTCCTTGTGAAGCTTTTCCACTTCAAGCCTTTACGCCGATGGCAGCCTGCCGTGATAGCTCTTGGCGACAACATGGTCGATACCTCCAAGTCGCTCGTGAAAAAGAGCCCGTTATGGTGGATTGAGGCGTTCGGTGCTACCGCTCTCACATGGTCGACGAGGTATCTTGTGGTCAATGCCTTGTTTCTCGCCTTTGTGCCCGCAGCCAATCAGCTTGTGGTGTTCGGACGGCAGATAGTGGTGTGGGTGGTCCTCATGGTAAGTCCCACTCCGGGTGGAAGCGGCGTGAGCGAGTGGCTTTTCACCGAATATTACGGCGATATGCTCCACAACAGCAGTATGGCTCTCATAATAGCATTGTTTTGGCGTATACTTACTTATTATATATATTTACTTATCGGTGTCATTTTGGCTCCATCCATGCTCGATCCCAATAAAGCGGTTAAAGTCAAAGATGATCCGGTCAACAATACTGATACAAAATGAAATTCATAGGAATTATCCCGTCCCGCTACGAATCGTCCCGATTCCCGGGTAAACCATTGGTTGACATCTGTGGAAAATCAATGATAGAGCGTGTCTACAGTCAGGCTTCAAAGGAGCTTGACCAAGTATATGTAGCTACTGACGACGACCGCATAGCGCAGGCAGTCAAGGCTTTCGGCGGCAATGTGGTAATGACCTCACGCCATCACAAAAGCGGCACTGACCGCTGTTACGAAGCGGCGTGTGCAGTGGGCGGCGATGCCGATGTGGTCATAAACATTCAGGGCGATGAGCCGTTCGTTAGCCCGTCGCAGATTGCCGAGTTGAAAGCATGTTTCGACGATCCGGCAACGCAGTTGGCTACACTGGTCCGTAAATTCGACCCATCCAAGGGCTTCGAGGCGCTTTTTGACCCGAATACGCCTAAGGTGGTGTTTGACCATGACATGAACGCGCTTTATTTCAGCCGCTCCATTATCCCGTACATTATGGACTTTACAGAATTCGATNNGAATGGAAAGAGTGGGTGGACAAAGCTGATTTTTTTACCCATGTGGGAATGTACGCTTACCGTAAGGACACCCTTGCGGCTATAACCTCGCTCCCGCAGAGTTCACTTGAGATTGCTGAATCGCTTGAGCAGCTTCGCTGGCTCCAGAACGGATTCCGGATTAAAGTGGGGGTGACTGAAGCTGAAACCATCGGTATCGACACTCCGGCTGACCTTGAGAAAGCTATCGAATTCTGTAAAGTCCATAATCTATGACACAGCTTGACCGTTCGACTCCGCCGCCGGTAAAGGATTTTGAGAACCTTGTTCTCCCCAAGGCGCGCTACATGACGCTTGACAACGGGCTTCGGCTCTGTGTCGTGGACCAGGGCGACGCTCAGGTGTGCCGCCTGAACTGCATCTTCACCGGTGGAATAGCCGAAAGCCAGTCGCAGATACTTCCTTCGCTTGCTACCTCGCTCATACAGGAAGGCACACGGCGCCGCTCAGGAGAGGATGTTGCTGATATCTTTGAATTTGACGGAGCAAGGGTAGGGACCACGTGCGATTCCCATTTCACCGGACTGTCGCTGCACACTTTGAATTCTAAAGCCGGAAAAGTCTTTGACCTTCTTAAAGAGGTGATTTTGGAGCCAGTTTTCCCCGGCAACGCTCTTGATGTGCTTAAGATGAAGGCTGTGCAGCAGATTGAGCTTCAAAACCATAAGGTGGAATTCAAGGCAGCCGAGGCTATAACCCGCATAGAGATGGGGAAGGACCATCCGCTTGCACAGCGTGACACTGTGGGGTCAGTCGAAGTACTTAAACCGGAGGATATAAGCGCATGGTGGAGCCGGGAAGTGACCGCTGCCGGAGGGGTCATGCCTCAATCGGCTAAGTTGTACGTAGCAGGAAGGATAACTCCGGCTATCGAGGATGCCGTAAACCGCACCTTCGGCTCCGTTCCGCTCGACGCATGCGCCGGCAGGAAGCTTGACATCTGTCCTTTTACTTCGCTGAACGGGGTGAGGGAAAACATAACGGTCGACGGCGCATTGCAGAGCGCGGTCAGAATCTATTCTCCTGCCATTGACCGTAAAAATCCCGATTATATAAAGCTGCGGCTGCTCATCATGGGGTTGGGCGGTTACTTCGGAAGCCGCCTGATGAACAATATACGTGAGGACAAAGGCTACACTTACGGCATCCAGTCCTACCTGCTTGGACATCCTGAGGGAGGCATAATAGCCATAGCCTCCTCCACCGACAATTCCACTGTGGAACCGCTTATAGAGGAAACCTTCAAAGAACTGCGGGGGCTTGTCGAGCATCCGTTTACGGCAGGCGAGGTGAACCGTCTTAAACAGTATGCCATGTCCGCATTGGCTTCAACGCTCGATTCGCCGTTTGACATAATGGATTATTACATCAACCGTGATGTGGCGTTCATCGATGACGGATATTTTGAACGGCAGATACTGGAAATCAAGAATCTGACTCCCGAATCATTGCAGGAGATAGCGGCGAAGTACATCGTCCCCGATAGTTTCTCCACCGTTGTTGCCGGCGCATAAAGTCATGACAGCGGCACTGCGCCTATTCCGGGACGGGAGGAGTCCAGCGTGACTTTTCCGTCCACTATCTTCACGCCGTCGAAGCAGTCGTTGGATATCAACAGGTTGCCGTCAAGGTCAGCCCATTTTGCCAATGGTGCCAATTGCGCCGCCGCCGATATTCCGCATGAAGTCTCGGTCATGCATCCAAGCATCACTTCCATGCCCAGTGACTTGGCAAGTTCCGCCATGAGCTTCGCTTCCCTCATGCCTGTGCTCTTCATGAGCTTTATGTTGATTGCGTCGTAGGCTCCGTAGGCTCTCTGCACGTCGGGTAGGCGTTGCAGAAATTCGTCGGCTACTATCGGCAGCGGAGAGCGTTCGCGTAGCCATGCGGTTTCGTCAAGCATCTCCTTAGGCATCGGCTGTTCCACAAATTGGCAATTCCTTTCGGCAAGCCAGTGGCACATTTCGAGTGCCTTGTGCTTGTCGGTCCATCCTTGGTTGACATCCACGCATATGGGGCGGTCGGTCATCTGCCGTATCACCTCCACCGTCTGCTGGTCGTTGTCAAGCCCCATCTTCACCTTCAGTATCTTGTAGGGAGCGGCTTCGCCCACCTTTACACGTACAATTTCAGGGGTATCAATACCTATTGTGAAGGAAGTGTTGGGAGTGTTCTCCGGGTTAAGACCCCATATCTTGTGCCACGGCTGCCCCATAATTTTGCCTGTGAGGTCATGCAGGGCTATGTCCACCGATGCCTTTGCGGCGCGGTTGTCAGGAGCGGTCTTGTCCAGATAATCATGTATCTCCTCCATGCGGAAGGGGTCAGTGAATTGGGTAAGGTCCAGCGATGAAAGAAATTTTGTGACCGATTCCACGCTTTCACCGAGATAGGGGGGCATCGAAGCCTCGCCGTAGCCGGTGACACCGTTCCATTCTATCTTCACGAGTACATCCGGAGTGGTTGTGCGGCTCGATTTGGCGAGATTGAATGCGTGGCGCAACTGCAGTTTGTAGGGAGCGAACGACAACTGTAGCCCCGTCCGCGACGGCTTTACCGTAGTGAAGTTTATCGATTGTTTTGTCGCTGCCTTAATCCACTCGGGAGTGGACAACGCCGCAGCGGCAAGCAGAGTGCTCTTAATAAAGTTTCGTCTATCCATTGCGAAGTTTTAGCTCAAAGTTACCCTTTCTCCCCCTAATATCCAAATTCCCCATCACATTTTATCATTTCTCCGGCAGGTATCGCCCGTAGGTGCGGATGAATCGCGGATTCGCCCGAAGGGGCGATAATTTATTGTTAGCACCGCATTGAGCGAAGCAAAATGTGGTGTGGGGACGGGTGCGACCTCCCCCACGAGCTTCGGAGATGCGACAGATATATCAGGGATGAAGCATTTGATGACACCGGATTGATGCGCCGTAGGTGCGGATGAATCGCAGAGCGATGAACCGCAATTGTAGCCGGCGGTAAGGGCTACAGAGTAGTCCGCAACCGTCGGTATCGATTGTACCTCTACCTATCCTCCAAGCCACAGCGTGGCGGAGCAATGAAG
>DAAL01000098.1:194-4179 GCA_001701065.1 Bacteroidales bacterium GP4 | reverse complement strand
CGCAGCCTGAAATATATCACGAACGGTACTCCCGCCATAAGCAACAGCGAGATGAAGCTAAGTAAAGGCACATTGATGGAGAATGCCGACGCAAAGAACAGTGCCGTGAGATATAACCCGAAATAGACACCGAAATCGGCTCCACGTCGGTAAGGAGAATGAGTATTGGTCTTCAATTGGTTCATAGTACCGCAAAGTTAACAAATAAAACTGGAACTCGCTATAAAAACCAATTGCTTTCGTGCTTCAAAATCAGTTCGTCATGTCAGAAAGCGCCTTTGAAAAATTGCGCAGCATGAAATGTTCCGATTTCTTCAAGGAAGATTCACGCATGTCGAGCAATGCCGCCTTGTCGTTCTTCAAATGTCGCAGAGCGGAAGAGAAATCCTGTAAAGTGACGCAGAAAATGCAATTGCTGTCATCGCAATAGTCCCTTATTGACCCAACATCGCTGCACACCATGGCTTGTCCCATTGCCATGGATGTCACTATTACATTGCTGCCTATGGTGTCCTTCATCACATTGAGCGACACCGGGCACTCACGCATCAGCTGCCTCAGTTCCTCTTCACTGATGAACGGCATGAGCGTGACGTTGTGGCATCGGCTGAACTGTCGTGACAAGTCCTTATTGCCTTGACATATGACAAAAGGAATGTCGGGGTTGTCCTCTGCTATCCTGCGCAACAGTCCCGGGTCGCGCTTCAGGTTTCCCTGCGCCAGCACTTTAAAAGCGGTGTCGGTTACGGAATCAGTGCGGTAGTAGTCGTCGACATAGTGGAAAGTGGTGATTACCGAGTCGATACCACGGCTTTTGTAGTAATCGGTAAGGCTTGATCCTAATGTGATGATACAATCCACAGCCGATGCCCACTTCTTTAAAGAGCGGTCGTCAAACATCTTGTCGATTCTTGACGGGACGAGATGCGACATTCCGTAGATTCTCACATCAGGGTAGTTCTTCCGCAGGATTCTTGCTATGTCGTATTGGTCGACGGTTTTATCCATATACTCCATGAGAAATACGGTGTCGCCGCTATTCAGCCGCAGGTTTTCAGCAACCCGGATATTGTCTTTCCTTATCCTTGAAGCTGAGAACAGGTATTGGGGATTGAACAGGGAGAGCAGTGAGCCGTGTCGGGGGCGTTTGTATTCCTGAGGTCGCAGCGATTCAATCGCCGTGTACTCCTCGGGATACAATTGAGCAAGTCTACGGCACAGATACTTCATTCCCGCATGGTTAGTGTCAGTACTCTGCCATGACACATAAATGAGATATTTCATCAAAATAGAGTAAAAAATGAATTATATCGGGACAAAGTTACAATAAAAATAGAAATTGGGCATTATCTTTTGCTGTGTTGTGGGCCGGAACTAAACTTTTTTGTGCGGTGAGGGTCAAATATCCAAGTATTCTCGTTATCTTTACGGTGAATTAACGGCGGTGTTTATTGACAAATCCGCTCAAAACAAATAAAACAGTTATGACAAATCGTAAGGGAAAATTATATTTTCGCTATGGAACCATGGGTTCGGCGAAGACAGCGATGCTCCTCACTACCGCATATAATTTTGAAGAGCGTAACATGACCTATATATGCATGAAGCCTGTGATTGATACCCGCGAGAAGGATAATGTGATACGTTCCCGCATAGGGATAGAGCGTAAATGCGAGTGGATTTACCCCGATACTGACATTTATCTTCGCGCTCAAGAGCTTTTTGAGCAAACAATGACGGTCATTGATTGGTTTTTAATAGATGAGGCTCAGTTTTTGTCGGAAGAGCAGGTTGACCAGCTCGCAAGGGTGGTTGACGACTACGGCAGCAATGTGATATGCTACGGGCTGCGCACTGATTTCCGCACAAGAATGTTTGAGGGTTCACGACGGCTGTTTGAAATAGCTGATTCTATCGACGAGATAAAGAGCATGTGCTCTTGTGGGCGGAAGACGATAGTCAATGCCCGAATCGATGAGAACGGCGATTTCGTACAGGAGGGTGAACAGGTGGAGATAGGCGGTAATGACCGGTATATAGCCGTTTGCCGCAAATGCTGGAGAAATAAACGCATAGAGCAAGCCACGCGCCACTCGTTGCCGTTTATATAAAATCGCTTCGGAGCACATAAATGCTTTGGAACGGGATGTGAGAAAGAAAATTTTAACAACAATATTATTGTGTGACCTATGATGACTGTAATGAATAGTCGCTGTTTGCAGCCCGGGAATTTTCGGCGCATGTCGAGGATGGGGGCTGTGGTAGTTATGTTGCTTCTGTTGACCGGCTTTAAGGCTCAGGCTATAGATCTTCCTAACGAGGACTTGAACTACGTGATAACCTACAAATGGGGATTCATAAATAAAGAAGCGGCTACCGCTGTGCTGTCGTTACGTAATGACGGAGGTCATTATTACGCTCAGTTGTCGGCGCAGACGTTGCCGTGGGCTGACAAGATACTTTGTGTGCGCGACACATTGAAATCGACCATGCTCAAGAAGGGCGTGCTCCCGAAGCGTTACACCAAGATTGCCCATGAGGGCACACGCTACAGCGACGACGTGGTGAAGTACGAATACAACGGCAATGAAGTGACCGGTTACGTTACCCGCGAGAAGTCGAAGGACGGCGGTCCCGTGAACCACTCCGACACGGTGCTTCATGCCACCGGCAAGACCTACGACATGCTTTCGATATTTTATTATCTGCGCACACTTGGCTTTGACAATATGACACCCGGGTCGAAACTGAGGGTGAATATCTTTTCGGGAAGCAACGTGGAGCAGATGACTATAACTTATGTGGCGGAAGAACAGGTGAAGGTCAACGGATATAAGTGGGACACTTACCATGTGCAGTTCACTTTCACACGCCACGGCGTGGAGTCGTCAAGCCCTATGGACACATGGATAAGCCGTGATGAATACCGCATACCGGTGAAGCTTGTGGGACAGCTTACATTCGGTAAAGTCCATGCGTTCTTCAACGGTAAGCCGTCGGCGAAGTAACTTTACAAAGCCCCTTCAAAATAAAAAGGCGTAGCCGCTGCGGAGCGACTGCGCCTTTCGTTATGTTCTGCCGGAAATGTTAACGTGGAGAATTGGTGAGAGGAGCATTGGGATCGGGAAGGATTGATTCCACCGCTTCCACCAAAGCGTCCTTGTCCATGAATCCTATGTTCTTGCTGATGATGCCTTTGTCAGTAACAAACAGCAGGGTAGGGATTGACTCAACTCCGTATTGCTTTGCAATGCCGGGGCACTTGTCCACATTCACTTTAAGAAACTTCACGCGTCCTGCGTACATCTTGGAAACTTCGTGGTAGATGGGGCTTAGCTGTCGGCACGGTCCGCACCAGTCAGCCCAGAAGTCCACAACTACGGGCATGGGCTGGGGCGCGCCGAATTCGAGAATGTCGTTTTCGCCTAATTCTATCGGTTCTCCGGAAGCTTGTGCCATTTCTTCCTGGGTGTCCTTAGCTTCTTTCATTTCGCGTGCCGAGGAGTTGCACGCCATCATTCCTGCGCCGAGCGCAACAGCCACAACAAGCTGTAAAAATTTAATTTTCATAGTCCTATATATTTTAAATATAATAAATAAGGTGTTCCATGTAATTAGGAACACCTTGTAATTATGGTTAGTTCATGCTTTTAACTTATGATTAGAGACAAGAAGCGAGTGCGCCGTTGGTTTTGCGTACAGCTTCTGCACTCTTGGCGAAGAGAGCTTTTTCTTCGTCGTTAAGCTTGATGTCGACGATTTCTTCGATACCATCTTTTCCGAGACGGCAAGGAACACCGATGCAGATGTCGTTTTCGCCATATTCGCCTTCAACGAGAGCGGAGCAGGGAACTACACGCTTCTGATCGTGAAGCACAGCAGCCACGATGGAAGCTGCAGCTGCGCCGGGAGCGTACCATGCTGATGTTCCAAGAAGACCCGTGAGGGTAGCACCGCCCACCATAGTGTCGGCAGCCACTTTGTC
>DAAL01000098.1:0-161 GCA_001701065.1 Bacteroidales bacterium GP4 | reverse complement strand
CCTTTGTAAGTAGCGTAACGTACCAATGGAATCATGGTAGTGTCACCGTGTCCGCCTATAACCATACCTTCAACTTCGTTGGGGTTGGCGTTAAGCGCAAGGCTTAAGAAATATTTGAAACGAGAGCTGTCGAGTGCGCCGCCCATACCGATAATGCGGTT
>DAAL01000107.1 GCA_001701065.1 Bacteroidales bacterium GP4 | reverse complement strand
TGTTTATCGCGGATTTTAGTAGATGGTAACTAAACGGAGAGTGGCGTGGCGGCTCAAATTCCTTATCAATGAGCAGGCGTTAAGAACACGGGCTGTCGATTAGAAGTCTTGTGTGTGCGACATCCCTGTCGCAATCTCACAAGGCGTATGAGGCAGCCGGTGTTCAGCCAGCTCCCATAGTCGGCGTGCGGTCGGAGGGTGTCAGTGAAGCCTGCTTCGCCGTCACCCTCTGACGGCATAGCCGACGACAACACCGTGAGCCGACACGCCTCTCGCAGTTTTCGCAGTGCTTCCCTATTGAGATTTTTGTTCTCCTAATCTGATTATACGCTTGTTTGTATTCCGAAAATACTGTAAATTTGCAGTAAATTCGGAATGAATAATGAGCAAGACAAGTTACATACAACGGAACTCATATCTTAACAAGCTGATTATAAGACGTGATAACGGAGAAGTCAAAATTATTACCGGCCCGCGCAGGTGCGGTAAATCGTGGCTATTAAACCCTATCTATAAAGATTACCTGTTGCAACAGGGGGTAGCAGCCGAAAATATCATCACATTGGATTTTGACAAGGATGATGACAAATATGATTTTGATATTCTTGATCCAAAAGCCGTCAAGGAGCATATCTATTCTCTTATAAATAATGATGAGGATAACTATTATGTTTTTCTTGACGAAATTCAGGAACTGGATAATTTTGAGCGACTTGTGAACGGCTTGAACAGTCACGAAAATATTGATGTATATGTAACGGGCAGTAACTCTCGTTTCTTGTCCAAAGACATACGCACCATATTCCGTGGTCGAGGCGATGAGATAAGGGTATTTCCGTTGTCATTCAGGGAGTTCACTATAGCTATGGGTGGAGATGTGCGCGAGGCTTGGAAAATATATTCCACATTCGGCGGGATGCCCCGGCTTATCCACTATCAGGATAACGAGCAAAAAATAAACTATCTCCAGTCTTTATGGGATAAGACTTATATTGACGATGTTATAGAGCGTAACAAAGTGAAAAACGAACTTGCTCTGTCTCGTCTGGCAACTTCATTATGTAGCGCAATTGGATCACTTACCAATCCATCACGGATTTCCAACACACTTGAATCCGTGCAAAAGATGAAAATAGACTCAAAGACAGTAGCGTCTTATATCGAC
This sequence comes from Bacteroidales bacterium GP4, assembly GCA_001701065.1. Classification (GTDB taxonomy): domain Bacteria; phylum Bacteroidota; class Bacteroidia; order Bacteroidales; family Muribaculaceae; genus Muribaculum. The sequence goes on along the minus strand of DAAL01000107.1, from coordinate 5,006 downwards.
TATCTTGAAAATTCTTTCCTGTTTGAAAGTGCCGAAAGATATGATGTCAAAGGACGACGCTACTATGAGACCAATAAAAAATATTACTGCATAGATGTTGGCTTGCGAAACGCGCGGTTAAACTTCAGACAACAGGAACCTACGCATATCATGGAAAATGTATTATATAACCATCTTCGCGTACTTGGTTACCTTGTAGATGTCGGAATTGTGGAATCCCGTGAGATGAAAGATGGTAAAACCTCATACTCTCAACGTGAAATAGACTTCGTCGCCAACAAGGGTAGTCAACGGTATTATATCCAGTCGGCATATTCAATTCCCACCGAAGAAAAACGTGAGCAGGAACTTGCTTCATTGCTGAAGATTTCCGATTCATTCAAGAAGATTGTTGTGGTAGGAGATGAGATAATGCCTTATACCGATAATAACGGTATATATTTCACAGGCTTATTTGATTTCCTGCTAAATGATGACTGGGAATAACAAGTAAATCTTCAAACACGTTGATACATAAAATGGAATAATATCGCAAAACCATCTCCCAATCTCCGAATCCTGTCATAGCCAATATCATGTATCTCGGCGGCCTCATTGAACATTGGGGTCGCGGTCTGTCAATGATGGCAAGGGAATGTGAACGTGTTGGATTGCCGGCTCCTACGTTTTATCAGAATGGCACTATTGTCAAAATCATTTTTGCACGCCCCAAGGATACAGACAAGGATACAGTTGGAGTAAGTAAGGACACAGTAGAACACAGTACAGACACAGTAGGACACAGCTCAATATTATTGAACAATATGCCTATAAGTAAGTCAATCAGAATTCCCATTCAATCTATTGGAGAAGATTGGTTTACAGCGAACATGTTATGTGAAATAATTGGTTTATCCTCAAAGAGTTCCTTTATAAGAAATTATATTAGGCCGGCTATGAATTGTGGACTGGTAGCTCTTGAAAATCCCGACAGCCCGAATGCTCCGAACCAAAGATACGGATTGACATTGAAAGGCAAAGCCCTGTATTACGAGCGTCATGATAACGAAAATGACGTTCAAAATGACCCGCAAAGAATCCAAGTTGACCAGCAAAATGACCCTCAAACCAATTTAGAGGGTCAGCCTGACCCTCTAAACGAAGAACTTGACCCTCAAAAGACAGCCATCATCAAAGCTATCAAAGAAAACAATGAAATCAGCCGTTCCGAGTTGGCAAGTATAGCCGGATGTTCGGAAAGCACCATCAAACGACGGCTTAAAGAGTGGAATATTGCGTGGCTTGGTCATCCCAAAACCGGGCACTGGGTATTTGTCAAGGATATTCAATAGCGGTTATTAAAAGGAATTTTTAACACTGAAAACGGCCTGAAATCAGACTATTATAGCTACTTTTGCGTTGTAGATATACGAAGAACATTGAAATGTCCGGGTGTGCAAAAAGGGAACATCCATGATTTTCAAGAATTCTAAAGTATTGACAGACAATATAGTTGACCCCGTTTCGGGTAAATCTCTCCGGGGTCACAAAATCAAAGCTCAACTACTTCAAATCGAGTAGTTGAGTTTCTCGTTATAGCCGTTTTGTCCCCAAATTGTCCACCAAACTGAGGGTCAGTAGCAAAGTAAACTAATTTTGCACTTGCCAGTTGACTCTACGCACTGCGTAATCTTTGACTTGAATTTTGTTATTCCAAATAAAAGCACTAAATTTGCAGTAACATACTTACCCCGCTTCCCGTAAGAACAGCGCGCTCAGGGTAAGTTTTTCTTTTTATATGACACTTTCACATTATAGCCAACCGCAGATCTCGGTTGCAGAACAGATAAGACTTCTGAAATCGGAGGGATTGACTTTCTCTGATGAAAACAAGGCGCAGCACATCTTGGAAAATATCAGTCTTTTCCGAATGAAAAGTTTTGCACGTCACAAGGACACAGAAAAGGATACAGCTGGAGTAAGTAAGAGTAAGTCAGGAGTAAGTAGAAGCACAGTAGAAGTACAGTCGCAGAAGTACAGAAAAGCAGTCATATCTATAATTAAGGTCATAGGAGAGGATTGGTTAACTTCTTATGATTTAAGAGAACTAATGTCTTTTAAGTCTAAAACAACATTTAGGCAAAACTACTTAAATCCAGCGATTAAAGCAGGATTAGTGATATTGGAAAATCCGGATAAGCCCAATGCTCCAAACCAAAGATACGGCCTGACATTGAAGGGCAAAGCCTTGTATTATGAGCGTCATGATAACATAAATGACGTTCATAATGACGCGCAAAGGGTGCATGGTGACGCTCAAAATGGCGTCCAAAATGTTGGAGGTGGTCCTCAAAACGGAGAAAATGACCCTCAAAGCATAGAATGCCGAATAATTGAGATTATAAAGGCTGAGCCAGACATTCGTCGAGATCATATTGCAGAAAAACTAAATATCTCCCGCAAGACAGCCGAACGATACATGCAGAAGCTTGGTATAGCATGGCTCGGTCATCCAAAGACAGGGCACTGGGTGCTTGTCAAAAACATTCAATAACGGATGTTGAAAGGGATTTTAGCACTAAAAACAGGCTAAAATCAGACTATTATAGCTACTTTTGCGTTGTAGATATACGAAGAACATTGAAATGAAATTCGCGAGTGATTTCTTAGCGTATATCGGCTGAAAACCGGTGCGCGTTGCGAAGCAAAGAAAATCACCGCAAATGTCCGGGTGTGCAAAAAGGGAACACCCATGATTTTCAAGAAATCTAAATTATTGTCGTTCATCGACGTGTGGCACTCCATTAAATTATTTAGAGAGTTCCAAAGGTGACCTTTTCAAAAAAAGATTCAAAAAAACGGGCGGGAAATGCGGTCTATCTGTGAGAAAAGAGTTAACTTTGCAGTCAAATTAACAAAAAGGACATTGAGTTATGATAAACAGAATATTGATTAGAATGAAAGTGGTCCAAATGCTTTACTCTTATTTGCTGACCCGCAGTGATTTCAACATTCTCCCCGCTTACTCCGGCATATTCCGTGACCGACGGTTTGCCTATACATTATATAGTGACCTTCTCATAACTCTTCTTGACCAATCGGGATTTAAAATCTTAAATTTCGAAGGTACTCCCCGCTTTGAGCTTGTCAACCGCAAGAGCGACAGCATGTTCAACCGCATAGGTCTTGCCCTGTCAGCCAATGACGGTATGAAAAAAATCGCGCTTGACAACAAGTCCTTCTACGAAGCCATCCAGCCCATCCGACTTGAACTCCAAGCCGAGATAAAAAACTCCTCTTTATATAAGGACATGACCAAAAAGAAGGAGAGCGTGGAGATACGCGACGAAGTGGCATTCTGGAAAACAATTTTCCACACCGTGGTGCTTCGAAACGCCAAATTCCTCGCCATCGTACACTCGATGAAGGACTTTACCCACATGGGCTACGACCTTGCAGTGGACATGTTTGACACCACCCTCGATGACTTCGCATCCATCCGTGGCGCGCTCATCGACTCACGCAAGTCACTCGCCGTGTCGCTCGACAAGTCCTACGAGCTTTACCACAGCCTGCTCCAGCTCATGGTTGACCTCACCAAGCTCCGTGAACAGCAACTCGACGAAGCAAAACACAAATACCTCCCCTCTTACGACGACCTCAACCCCAACACCCGTTTCGTGGACAATGAGTTCATAAAAGCGCTTGAAGCCAACGAAACACGTCAGGCTTATCTCGACAACACCCCCATATCATGGAAGGACGATGACGTGACACTGCGAAAGCTACTGGACAAAATCATGCAGAGCGAAACTTATCAGGACTACATGAACGCACCCGCAACCGACTTCAAGACCGACTGCGACCTGTGGTACAATCTGTTCCGCAACGTAATCGTGGAAAGCGAAGAACTTGCCGCCGCGCTCGAAAGCCAGTCCATATTCTGGAACGACGACGTAGTGATAATGGGTTCTTTCGTGCTTAAGACCATCAAAAGTTTTGCCGTATCCCACGGCAAGAGCGTGACGCTTTCACCCAAATACAAGGACATCGAGGACGAAAAATTCGGACCTGCGCTTTTCGAAGCTGCCATACGCAATCAGGACGAATACCGCAGCCACATCGACGCTTGCCTTGTCAACAGCCGCTGGGATCCTGACCGACTCGCTTTCATGGACATCGTGATACTCGAAACAGCCATAGCTGAGTTGCTCAACTTCGAGTCAATCCCGTCAGTAGTAACTGTCAACGAATACACCGAGATAGCCAACTACTACTCCACCCCCAAGAGCGGGCAGTTCGTTACAGGAATGCTCTATGCCATAATCAAGAACCTCCGGGAAGCCGGGCTCCTTGTGAAAGAATAATATCACACCCTCCAATATCACCGTTTTCACCTCCGCGGAACAGCCCCGATGCGCTCCGCGGAGGTAATTTTTTTATTTAACAGCACGGTCATCGTCCCACAGTTTGTCGTCACGGTCGAGGTTATAGTAATAAGCCAGCGTCTTCAGGAATTCAGCTATGTGGGTCACCGCTGCAAGAGTGTCCTGCGATATCTCCTTCTTCCGGAGCCTCAGCATCAGCACTCCGTACATCGCCGTGAAGCAAGTTTCGATTTCCCCCTGCTTGTCATCGCCCTGCTTTGACCGCAGTTCCACTATATAAGGCAGTGTGGAGTAGAAAAGCGCATGATACTTCGCAAACCGCGGCTCCTTCATCAGCGCACGATGCAGGTCCTCAAGCTGTATTATCACGTTCTTGTTCAATTGCAGATGCCCCTTTTCCTTCACGTCCTCGCGGCGCATCATGTCGATAAGCGACTCATACCAGTCAGCCATCTCCTTCTTTTGGTCGTCCGACAGCCGGTAACGGTCTATGATATTTTCCTTTATCTTGTCCATATCGAGCGAATGGGCACGTATCAGATCCTCGATCTGCCACATGTACAGCAGATATTCGGCTATATTCTCTTTCTTCTTTTGTGATGCGGTGAACATAATCTATTATTCATTTTTAGGCTATAA
>DAAL01000253.1 GCA_001701065.1 Bacteroidales bacterium GP4 | reverse complement strand
TTCCGCTCCCGCCACCATTTTACCGTGCCCTATTCCCTTACTGAACCCCACCTTGGCGTTCCATGAATCAGCCGACGACTTGCTGTCGGCGTAGGTCGAAATGATGAAGTCGTCAATGAACAATTGATTCGGGCTATACGGCATTCTCATGTGCGAGTACGATGCCGACACATTGGCAAACAATGCATTGAGTGGATTCCGGTAACGATAGCTCAACGATGCCGAGGAAGAATTGATGCTTCCGGCGAATGATTTAGCCATGAACAGGTTGCGGTAGTCGCTCAACACAGGGACATCCACACACATGAAAGCCGATGGCGACATAAGGCTATGGTTGACCGATGCCGACACATCCGATTTCGCCGTAAGCTGTCGGCGCACATAAAGATTTGGACACACATTTATATAATCATGCTGTCCGTCGATGCTGTAATGGTCCCATCGCACCGGCATTTTCATCGAAATCCTCCAATTGCCTCGTTCGTAGTCCACCTGCGGAGTCGAATATATCCGTGAGATAAACACATTATAGTTCTCGTCATTGTCCCACCGGTCAAGTCCCGTTAAAGCCAATGAAAGTTTATGGTAGTTAAGGTCAATACCGAAATTGATATAGTACTTCCAAAACCGAGTCATCCGTCCCAACTTTGTTTCCGTCGTGCTTCGGAAGTCCGTGGTTCCGGCTTTTTGAGTAGTCACATCAGCGTCAATGACTGTCAATTTATCAGGCTGATAGTCAAATGTGTTGCGTGACACGAGTGTAAACAGCCGTTTATCGTTGCGTTTCACAAGCTTCAAGTCGTTGTTTGCTGTGAGATTATGTCGTGTCACACGCTGTGTCACATCGTAAGTCCCGGTTATCGCCGACCTGGACTTGTCCCATTCCGCATCCACAGTCAATTTATCCTTTAGAAAATGCCCCGGGTTGTTAATTTCCGTATTCAACTGCGCTGACAGAGTGTGTGACTGAGTGCGCATATCGTTCATCTGGACAAATGTCGGTATCGACTGGCTCAGATAGTCAGTGGCTACACCGGTTTTATAATCAAGCCTGTCGCCCATATAATTCATATTCAACCGCATTGAGGCATCGCCGCTTCGCCATGCGTTTATGGCGTTGGCTATCCACGAAAGGTTGTCGCGTGTACGTCTCTCATTAAGAGGCGATGTGATTATATCGGCTGAGATATATTCCATCCAAGGATTGTCGATATACTCCGAGCCAAACATCTCATAATAATCATGCTCGGTGATCTGCGATGCCGGGTTCCATCCGGTATTGTCCCCTTTCAGCGTAAACATACTTTGCACTGACGGAGCTATTCGCATAGTGAAAAGCGATGCGTCGTACAGCAACGGCTCTACCCCGGTTGCGCCCTCCACAACCCCTACCCAACGGCTTTGCGCATCCTCTTTAAGTTTCAGATTGATTCCGGCTTCTTCTGGAAATTCTATACCTTCGAGTGCCTTCACCGGCTGATGGTTCTCCATCACCTCCACTGACTTCACATCCTTATGTGAGATATTTTCAGTGGCAAGTCCGTATTGACCTCCTATGAAATCGTTGCCGTTGATATAAAACTTGTTGATAGGCTTACCCTGATACTCTATTGTGCCGTCGTCTTTCACTTTTATGCCCGGCAATCGCTTGATTACATCCAATATGGCATTATCCGATGCATTGGCGAACTGTTCCACATTGAACACCAAAGTGTCACCTTTGGCATATATGTCAGGAGCTTTCACTATCACATCCCTCAACACTGTGGCGCGTGGCGAAAGCCTTATCGTGCTGAAATTGGCGGTCACCGGAAGTTTCACCGGTTCATATCCCATGCAGCGGAATGCCACGGAATCAGCGCCGGTCTTCAGTTTAAGCCGAAATGCGCCCTGCGAGTCGCTCGATGCAAATGTGCCTTTGGACTGCAATATCACTCCCGCTATAGGTTCCCCGTTAGCCGCATCCACAATTTTTCCGCACAATTCGCCCGGCACTTGCGCCGAAGCCACAAGTGCGAGCAAACTGCATAGTATGAAAATGCTGTTTCTTATCATCGCCAGTCAGTTTCGATAAAGTCAAATGACAACTCGATAGGATCATAGGCATCCATTACCTCATTCCCCGCCTCATCACTCACCGTAACATGGATTCCCGATACAGTTTCGGCGTAAGCATAGGGATTTACTTCGTATCGATGCCGAGCGTCATAGAATTTAGCCCTCGTCGTGTTGTTGAAAGGCACCTTATATATAGTTATAGGACGGTCGGCATGGGAATTTATGCCCACGCATTCAAATGCGTATTCCTTATTCCTGTCATAAGCTTTCATTATAAGTCCCGGAAGTCCCCCGAGTTTCCAAGGTCCGTTCATCACCGGAATATCTTCGCTGTACCATGCTGTCCACTCCCGTCCACGGAATGAGCAAGTGGCTTTGCGGCATTCGTAACCGAGTACAATGATTGTGCTGTCACTAAGCTCCCAGTCCAATTCAGGCAGTTCCTCCTCATACTTGAACCAGTCCTCGCACACCTTCTCGGCATGAGTCAGCTTCCCTTGGGGATAATTCTTGAATATCGTCATGAAATCTCCGTTTGACAGCTTTCCATCTATAGCCGCATCGACTATCTGTTCACTCGAAAGGCTCATAAGAAGTGAGTCTACGGTAATATTTTTAAAGCTCGAAAATTTGGAGACACCGTTCGGAGCTATTTGAAGAAGCATCTGGTCCTCTTCCCAGCGGTCTTCTATTCTATCCAAAGTATCTATCGAATAATAATAGTCATAGATAAACTCCATTGTTCCGTTGACTATGGTTTCCGTTTCCGGAACCGACGACTTAAATATATTGAGTTTTCTACGCACGGTTTTACCGTCTGCCGCAATTGTCGATGCAATTGCAGTGATAATAATGTAAATTAATGTTTTTTTCATGTCGTTTTACAATTAATGTTTATGGAGGCAAAGTTACATCACCCCCTACCATCCGACAGAAAATAATCATTACTCAAATATTAACGGATTATTACT
>DAAL01000031.1:5327-5833 GCA_001701065.1 Bacteroidales bacterium GP4 | reverse complement strand
ATTCTTTTAAGTGTTGTTGGGAAACGGTTTTACATTTTCATGGAGGCTGATTTCTCCATAGAGAGCGGAGCGGCGAGTTTGGTGCTTATCTCCTCAGTGAGATATTTTGCGGCTATCTGCTCGCGTGTGGCGGTCTTCGTCTTGAAAAGCGAATAGCCGTCGTCGAAGGACAGCTCCTGACGGGAAGTACGTCCACGTCCTTCGCCGAGGTCGGCCGACACCTTCCACTTTCCATCTTCCTTGTCCTTTGCGACACGGATACCCTTGGGGTCGATGCCCTCCGGGAGCCTGAACTGCTCGTAATGGGATTGAAGGTGCAGACGGTCGCCGAAGTTGCGCTCAACAAGCTGTCCGGGAGTTGCCACGCGGTCGAAGTATGCGTTCAGGTCCTCGCGTGAGGCGGTTGTTGACATCTTCTTGTCTCCCACCTGTGCGTAGAACTTATACTTGCCGTAGTCAGCGCGGGTCTCGTCGGTCTCCTTATAGACATTGAACTTGTCGATGGT
>DAAL01000031.1:0-5193 GCA_001701065.1 Bacteroidales bacterium GP4 | reverse complement strand
GCCGGATCCATCTTCTGAGGCTTCAACTGTTCGCCGTTGATCTTGGCGGTGAAATACCAGTCCTCCGGGTTGGTCTTGCTCTGGTATGCGTGGCCGTGTGTCACCTTGTCTCCGTTGACCGTCACCATCTGAGGCTCACGGGGCTTGCGCTCGGCGGTTTCACCCTGGGTGGCGGATTGGGATTCTGATTTCTTCTCTTTCGGGGTCGTTTCATCGACCGCGCTCTTTGTGGTCTTTACTGGCTCCTCCTGGGGAGTCTTCTCTCTCTTTTTTCTTGGCATATCGGATTCTTTGTTAATGGGTTGTTGTGATGTGGTCTCCCCGTGCTTCGCCTCCTGTTCCTTTTTCTTCTGCCTGGGGTCTTCAAGATGCTCGCATATAGCCACTCTCATTCCGGCTCTTACAAGCCGAGGCAGATAAGTGTCGAGTGCTTCGTGCGGGAAGGATGCCACCTTGATGTTACTGCCGTTGTCAAGCGTCCTACTTGTGACCGGGATACCGAGTATTTCAGATGATTTTTTCGCGTCTTGGCGGTAGGTCTCATAGGTGTTGCCGGTGCGGAAAAGCAGCAAGGCGTCGGGGTGTTTCTCTTTCATGCGGTCGAACTGATCCATTACGGAGAGCTGGCCCGGCTCTTTTTTTCTTGAAGCTGCCATGCGTGTCAGCGTTTTAGACCGGATTTCCGTTCCTCTTTCTGCATAGGGTCGAGGCTGATGGCACGTTCCTTAGAATCATGCTCGACAACTTTCTGATACTCCCAGCGGTTCTTATCGGTCATTACCAGTCCGAGATATTCGGGGTGCTGCTCGTCATAGCGGAGTTTCTGCTGTCGCTCCCACTCCTTGAGGTCGCCTTTTACGACTTTGAAGCCCTGAGGTTCCTTGAGGTCTATGCCGACCGATACCTTTTCGCCGCCTACCGACAGTTCCACCGGCTTGCCCTCGCGTGCCTGCTGTTTCTGCTGGGAGCCAAGCTCGATGTCGTTGACTTTTTCCATGTCCTTCAGCTTCTGCTCAATCTGCACCTCGGTTATGCGGCGGTGGATGATTGACTTCGTTTCCGGGTCGAGCTGGAGATACTGCTGAGTCTTCTCGCCGTTGATGTCGATGGCTTTCTGCAACACGTCACCACGGCGCAGTGCGTCAAGTTCCTGTTGCGACAGGCGAAGCTCGTTGTTTCTGTCAACCGACAGTTCACGCTGCACGGGATATGCGATCAGCGTGGGGTTGCCGTCTTTGTCGGCGGCGAGCTGAAGTTTGAGGGGTAATGAGATAACCATGCCATTCCTGGCCGGTAACGTGACCTCCATAAGAGGTGTCACTTCACCGTTAATCAGCTTCTCCTTTACCTCCTGTGGCAATTTCTCAACCTTTTCACGGTCGAGCCCGAGTTTTGCCAACTGCTCGAAAGGTAGCTGATTTGATAAATTTGTGTCCGAATTGTTCATGCGGTTTATTATTGGGGGTTAATTTCGTAGTGTCAACCACTTGCCGATGACAAAATTATTTTACAAGAATTTCGTACATGAGCACTTTGGACACATTTCTCATCACAGTAGCCATGATTGCAGTTCCCTCTGTGTCAATGGCTCAGTTTCACACAATCACAAAAGAGACACCGATTAAGGCTCCTCCAGCCGTTATGGATATCAAAGAACCTGAAAACGTGGGATATACAGAGAGTAGAGAATTGGCTATGACAGTGAAATATCCTGACTCTATACAAATTGCATTTCGCAATGCTGGCATGGTGAGAAAATCACGTGAGGAAGTAGCTGCCGCTGATAATTTGCCCCCTCTAACCATTCAAAATCTGATTACCGAGATTGAAAAGAACGGCATAAAATATCCGAAGATAGTATTGGCACAGGCAATACTTGAAACAGGCTGGTTCAAATCTCCGGTCTGCCGCAACAAGCACAACCTTTTCGGGCTTACCAATCCACGCACAGGCAAATACTATGAGTTCAACCACTGGACCGAATCGGTAAAAGCATATTACACAAAAGTACAGTACCGATATAAGGGTGGAAACTATCTGCTTTGGCTGAAAAAGATTGGCTATGCAGAAGATCCCGGCTATATCCGTGCAGTGATAAGGGTGCTCCGTCAGCTTTGAATGAACTAAAACGGCAATAATTCCGTTAAAATTTAACTGAATACAATGTTTTAATCGGCAATAGCTTGTGCAAATGGATATATTTTGCTATCTTTGCCGTGAATAACAAACGGAATAAGCCATGCTACTACGATTCGCAGCAGAAAATATCATGTCGTTTAAGAACGCGGTTGAGTTCAATACTTTCCCGTCAAGCAAGAGCCATAGCCACGAATGGCACAAAATGACCTGTGGCTATGTGACCGCATTGCGTATGAGTGCCATATATGGAGCAAACGGTGCGGGCAAAAGCAATCTCCTCAAATGTATCGCCTTGCTCAAATCATTGGTCGGGGCCGAGAAGATGGGCGAGGCGGATATTGCCGAAGATCTCTATTTCAAACTTGATGAGAACGGAAAGAATACGCCGTCTGAACTTGCCGTCGAGTTCTTTACCGAGGGCAAGATATTCTATTATCATCTGCGTTTCAACCGTCAGGAAGTATTTGAGGAGGAATTGCTTCTCAGTCAGAAAAACAAAGACATAAGGATATTCAGCCGTAAAGATAATGACATAAATGTCTCCGGCGATTATCTGCGTCCCGGCGACAAGGATGATTTCATCGAGGTCTTTATGAACGCGATGAACAGGATTGTGCGTCCGGATATGCTCGCCCTGTCATTCTTCGGTAAGTATTACCCCGAAGAATTACCGGCTGTAAAGGAGGCATACGACTGGATCAGACGATTGCAGGTCGTGCTGCCAACTATGCGGATAGGCTATCTTCCCCATGTGCTTGACGGAGACAGTGAGTTTGCGGAACTTGTAAATTCAATCATGCCGGAACTTAAAACGGGCATTACCAAACTTGGGGTCCGCAAAGAGATTCTGAATGAGGATGAAGTGCGTGGCAACAGTGCCATGACAAAGGCTATCAACGCCGCTAAAGAGCATCCCGGCACACCTCAGATGCTTATGGAAACGCATAACAATGAGATTTCAAACATCGTTGTCGAGAATGGTGTGCCTTATATAAAGACACTTATTGCCGTACACACTAATTATAATGGTGATGATGTGGAGATGAAAATGGATATGGAGTCTGACGGCACACGCAGGCTTATAGAATATATGCCTCTGCTTTATGCCATTCTCAAACGCGACAATGTGTTCGTTGTCGATGAGATAGAAAGGAGCATACATCCTATAATGATAAAGACTCTCATGAGTAAAATATCGGAGAACCGTGATGCCAAAGGTCAGATAATATTCACCACACATGAGAGCTGTCTGCTTGACCAATCCATTTTCCGGCCCGATGAGATATGGTTTGCGCAGAAGGATGTTGACCAGTCAACACAGCTTTATCCGTTGAGCGACTACAATATCCACAAGACCGCGAACATCGAGAACGGTTATCTCAATGGCCGCTATGGAGGCATACCGTTCCTGTCTAACCTTTCTGATCTGAAATGGTGATATGATTACACGCAGGAAAGATTACAGCAAGAGTGAGCCGACCAAAGATGCCAGCAAGATCTATATAGTCTGTGAGGGAAAAGGCTCTGAACCGGATTATTTCGTCTTTTTTGAAGGATTGTCCTCCAATCTTGAATTGATTGTCATACCTCCTGAAGAGGGTACAGACCCCTTGAAACTGATGGAGCTTGCCGAGCGTATCTTGCTTGGCGATACAAGAAAACATACGATTGACTATCTCCAACGGGATAAAATATGGTTTGCGATAGACACAGATTCATGGGAGAAAGAGGATAAGATAGCACCTCTCAGAGACTTCTGCAAGGCTATGAACGCGCGGATAACTGAGAAATACAGCGAGGCTAAACCGTATGAGGCATGGAATGTCGCGCAAAGCAACCCCTGCTTTGAAGTATGGCTATATTATCATCACTATGCAGACAGGCCGGATAGAGAAGATGTTGAAGAACAACCATCTGTCAAGGCGTATGTCAATAAACAAATCGCAGGTGGATTTGATTATCAACGAGACCCGGCACGTCTCCAGGATGCAATAGACAACTCCGAGAAAAATTATACTCAGCAAGACAACGGCAACCCCGATTGGTTCGCCACTGAACAATTCCTTTTAGGNNTAGGGAAAGAGATTATGGGCTTTGTAAAGACCGAAGTCCGTAAACTCCGCAACAAGCTGGGATAAGATAAAGGAAAACGATTCATATTTGAGAAATAACATTTACAATAAAAACTCGAATTATATATAGGGCAAAGTTGCCGAAATGAGGAAACATGATGAAGAATATCAGCTGCAAATAGGACTTTTTCAAAGAATATGCGTCTCTAATAAGGAGAGTTTTATCCTCTAAGAATAGGACTATGACAATCAGAGAATTTGAGACATATTTCAGACGGCTGTATTTGCCATTGGGTATGTACGCACTCCGTATCGTTGACAATGCCGACGATGCGGAGGATATTGTGGAAAATACTTTTATGAAGGCATGGCAGATTGTTTCTTCCGGCTCGGAAATTGAAAATTTCAATTCCTATATATACAGATGTGTGAGGAATGAATGTATCAGTTTCCTCAGAGGGAGAAAAGAACTGGAGGACATAGATTCAATTTCTGAAATATGCGAAGAGGTAATAGACACCTCTTTCAGAGACGCAAGGATATGGAAAGCGATTGATGAACTTCCGGAGAAATGCCGCGAAATATTCTTGATGAGCAAGCGTGATGGACTGACCAATGCGGAAATTGCCGAGGAAATGAATATCTCTATAAAGACTGTTAAGAACCAGATGACAAAAGCGTTTGCCCGGCTCAGAGAGTCGTTATCAACCGGACACAAGCCATTCTTTCTACCTTTTTTATAAAAATTTTTTACTTCGCATAGGACCTGAGGATAGTGGTTGCGTCATATAAGTGAACGGGGACAAATCCCGGGACACTTTTTTGAACAACCATTATGAAAGAAGAAGTAACATACATAGCAAAGCGTTACCGCAAAGGGAAGTTCTCCGTTGACAAGGGTTGGAAACGGTTGAATATAAAACCGGCCTTAAAATGGAGTGGTCTCAAAATAGCGGCAGCCGTTGCCTCCGTTGTTGTCCTG
>DAAL01000182.1:5805-8271 GCA_001701065.1 Bacteroidales bacterium GP4 | reverse complement strand
AAGCTTGGTCTGAGCGGCTGTGCGGGCACGCGACAAGTAGTCCACTCTCACGGGGAAATCCTTCAACCGTTCCTTGAAAGTGTTGAAATGCTGATAGGCAAGCACTGTAGTAGGCACAAGCACGGCAGTCTGTTTCCCGTCGGTGGCAGCCTTGAACGCCGCACGTATAGCCACTTCCGTCTTTCCGAATCCCACGTCGCCGCATATAAGCCTGTCCATGGGGCGCGGCGATTCCATGTCGGTCTTCACCGCCTGGGTGGCTGTAAGCTGATCGGGAGTGTCCTCATATATGAACGAAGCTTCAAGCTCCTGCTGCAGATAAGAGTCGGGGGAGAAGGCAAATCCCTTCTCGTCCTTTCTCGCCGCATAGAGTTTTATAAGGTCACGCGCTATGTCTTTGAGCTTTGACTTGGTGCGCTCCTTCATTTTGTTCCAGGCACCGGTGCCAAGTCGGTTTATGCGCGGCGGCACGCCCTCTTTGCCGCGGTATTTGGACAATTTATGGAGCGAATGTATGCTTACCAAGAGCAAATCGTTGTTCTGGTACACAAGTTTTATCATCTCCTGCATTTTGCCGTTGACCTCGGTGCGTATAAGACCGCCGAATTTACCTACCCCGTGGTCCACATGCACGATAAAGTCACCCGGCTCTATCTGTCCAAGCTCTTTCAGGGACAAGGCAAGTTTTCCGCTGCGGGCACGGTCACTCTTCAGCTGATACTTGTGGAAACGGTCGAATATCTGGTGGTCAGTGAACACGCATATTTTCCGGTCCCTGTCGGCAAACCCTTCGTGGAGCGTCGACAGCACGGGAGTGAACCGGATATCGTCCTTGCGGTCCTCAAATATAGTCTTAAGACGCACTATCTGCTTTTCCGAGTCACTGAGGATATATATGGTGTACCCGTTTTTCTGATAATTGAGAAGCGTTTCGGAGATAAGCTCGAAATTCTTATGGTAAATGCCCTGCGGCACACAGTCAAATTCTATGGAATTTTCCGCCCCCTCAGGCTTCATCGACGCAGTGAACCGCACACGTCGCATCGCCTCGAAGCTTTTGACGAAACTGTCCTCATCCACAAGACGGCTCATGGCATCGGCATCCCCCTCCTCAGCCACCAATGCGCTGGGGCTGAACTTCTCGCCTATCACGGTCTTTACACGGTCGATTATATAATCAGGGTCACGCACCCAAAGCATAGTGTTCTTGCCGGCATAGGCGAGAAACGGGATTCCGTCGCCCTGCTGATTGACATTGGACGTGATGGAAATACTGTCCAGTTTCTTTTCGGAAAGCTGTGTCTCTATGTTAAATTCACGGATGGACTCTATCTCGTCGCCGAAGAAGTCCACGCGGTAAGGGCTGTCATTGTTGTAGCCGAACACATCCAGGATGGAACCTCTCACGGCGAAATGTCCCGGATCGTACACATAGTCCACTTGCTTGAAGCCGTTGATGCGCAGCCACCGGGAAGTTTCCACGAGGTCCACGGTCTTGCCCGATTTCAGGGTAAGGGTGTGGTCGTCGATTTCCTCCTTCGTCACCACCTTCTCGGCAAGAGCTTCGGGATAAGTGACTACATACCGCAATTTCTTGTCGACATTGAAACGGTTGAGCACTTCGGTACGCATTATCTGCGAAAGTGGGTCGGGCTGTCCGTATTTTATCGAACGCTTGTAGCCCGACGGAAACATCAGCACCATGTCCTCGCCCAGCATTCGGCTTAAATCATGATAAAGGTAACCGGCATCGTCAAGGGTGTCGCCTATCACTATGGCGGTCGCGTTCTTTCCCTTTTCGGGAAGCATGCCCATGAGCATTGCCGGCGAGGAGCCGGCAAGTCCGTAAAGATTTATATTTCTGTTGCGTTTGTCGTCAAGAAGGCTTGTTATCGCTTCGATGCGAGTGGATGTAAGGAATATCTCGCCTAACTCTCTTAAATCCATGTCGATATGCTATTTTTCGCCGGATTTGGCGGTTTTAGGTGAAAGCAGCGACTTGTATCTTGCTTTATCGTTGATAACCACAGCCGCCGAGTCTATAGCCGGGTCATTTTTGAGGGTCTGTATCACCTGACCGCGCTGATAGTAGTAGCGTGTCATGATTTCGTTGGCAATCAGGTCCTCTATGCTCTTGCGGTTATTGTCAAGGTCGTGGTTCAGATTGTGCTTGAGCATTTCTTCGAGCACTGCAAACTGCGCTTTGATGGAATCGTTCATATAGCCTTCCACTTCGGCGGTCTTTTTAAGGTCGGAGAGCATCTGTTCGCACACCTTGTCGTAATGGAATTTCTCGGGATTGATAAACTTCTTGAACTCCTCAAACATCTCGTCGGTCACCTCAAATTCCTCCGGTGACGCGATAGTGGGATGTTCGGCTGCAAACTTGGTGGCGTAATCGAACGCCCAATTGTCGTTGATGATGTTGTAGGTGAGCCGGTTTATCTTGTCATACTCCACTTCCAC
>DAAL01000182.1:0-5770 GCA_001701065.1 Bacteroidales bacterium GP4 | reverse complement strand
TGGAGTGTCTTGAACACATGGGTAAGCGAGTCAGGGATGCGCGACACTGAGCCGTCAGGATTACGGTGGCTGTAATCGATAGCCTGTATAAGTCGTCCGCTGGGGATATAGTATTTTCCTGTTGTAATCTTGATTGTGCCGTCATAAGGCAACGGACGTGTGGCTTGAACAAGCCCCTTGCCGTAATGAACGTCCGCCGAGGATGACAGCACGGTCCATGTCCTGGAGCGAGCCCGCGGTGATTTCCGATGCCGATGCTGTGCCGCCGTCTATCAGCACAACCAGCGGAATATCGGTGTCGATGGGTGCCGAGGTGGTTTTGTACACCTTCTCGTTGAGCACGCCTTTGCCCCTTGTGCGGAGCACTTCGGTATTCTTGGGAACGAAATAGCTCACTATTTTCACTGCCGCTTCAAGGAGTCCGCCGCCGTTTCCTCGCAGGTCGAGCACAATTCCTTTCACATTGGGATTCTTTTTAAGCTCCAAGATGGCATTACGCACTTCCTGAGCCGCTTTATCGGTGTAAGAGGTGAGATAAATGTAGCCTATGTTGTCGCGCACAACTCCGTAATAAGGGACTGCCGGAAGTTGGATTTTTTCGCGCATTATGTCCACTGTGATTATGGAATCCTCCACATAGGGACGCTTCACGGTGATGCGCAGCGGAGTGCCTGCCTGTCCTTTAAGCTTCGCGCTCACGGCTTGGCTGGTCCAGTCGGCAACAGTGTCGTTATCTATAACTATGATGTGGTCGCCGGGACGCAATCCCGCTTTCTGCGCAGGGCTGCCTTCGTAAGGCTCCGAGATGTAAGTGCCCCCCTTGCTACCGCGCTGGGTGATGATAGAGCCTATGCCGCCGTATTCGCCCGAAGTCATCAACGACAGCGATTCCTGGTCATTTGCCGGATAATACTCGGTGTAAGGATCTATCTGATTTAGCATCGCGTTTATCAAAAATAGTTGTTGTGTGTTATAANNCTTTTCAGCGTCTATAGAGTCCACATAGTTGGTCTGCAGCTCTTTATAGACGGCATTGAAGATATCAAGATTCCTTGTAATCTCAGCTTTGTTGCTGCGTGTGTCGGCAAACGCGCTCATTGTAAGCACCACAACAAATGCCACTATTCCCAAGCGGCTGATAAGTGAAATTCGTCCCTTTTTCATCATCTCTTTATTTTAAAATGCTAAGTTACCTATTTATTATAACACACAACAACTATTTTTGTCAAAAACGTTAAAAATTTTTCCGAAATCACGGTCTAAAATCATTCAAGACCGCAAATTCTACATTATTTGCCAACCGGAAAGCTACGCTATTTTACCGGTTTCAATCTCATTTTTCAAGAACTGGAACACATATACCGAGCCTTGGAAATACAAGCCGCATTTCGGGTCGTTGAGCTTCGCAAATGTCTGAGAACCATATAATTCATCCAAAGCACGACGAATGTCCCACCCAAATTCATCCATCAGCATCTCCGTCAATTCCGACGCAAGACATTCTATCTGAAATTGTATATCGTTGCTCATTATGCTTTAATCGGTTTTAGATATTTAATAGACCTTTCAGTCCCGAAGTAATACTGGACTGCATTGTCACCAATGTAACGAAGTTCCTCAACCAATGCTGATACTGACATATAGCCCATTACAAAACGCCTAATCTGAACCCCCACTGTATCGTCGGCTATTGGACCTATTACAATATCATAAGGATGAGCCGGATTGGATGTGTTATTTCTGCGGTTCATCACCACAAATTCCGCCCATTCCTCGTTGTAACCGCTGAATATCTTTATATTTAGGCGTTCCGAAGCGGCATCAGCATCAAATTCAAAAGCGGAAATTATGGGTTCGCCTTCGCCCATTATTCGGGTTGTCCTGTCAGCCATTGATAACGCTTGGGCTTTATCCCTGTTCAGATAAAAGCCACAGCCAAAATCTTTACCTTTCTTGCTTCTTGTGAGGTCTATATCCTCAATCAGGACGTTGGAACCGTGATACAAAGTAATCATTTAGAGCCGTCCCCCTTCCCGCTTGCAGATGTGCTGCAGATCCATCACCGCATCATCTATCGACAATTGATGTTCCGCATTATAATAATCCAACAGAAAATCAATTCCGGCAAAACGACGTAAATAAGCGTAAGCCTGCGCATTTGTGAGGCTAAAGCGTTGCGCAAAAGCTCCCACACATGCCACTACATATTCTATCCGGTCAAAAATTTCTTTTCTGTCCATATTCTAAACACAAAAATAGATAAAATCCACGAATTAAGCTCCTGTCAGCATAATAAAATCATCATGACCGGAAAATTTTACAGATTCAGCATGGTTAAAAACTGTTAAAGTGCTTGACAAAGGGGTGCTTTATGCATTATATTTGCACAAAAACACAATCAATGTAAACACACAGCAATGAAATCACACATCATCACCGTGGCGATAACCGCCGCAACAATCCCCGCAGCAACCGCTGCTCCCCACTCGCCAAGTTACTTCTCAATCCGGGAACTCACCAAAAGCGCTACCGCTTCACAATCAGGCATTGACAATACCCCATCGGAAGCGGTAGTGAAAAATCTTAATCGACTGATAAGGGATGTGCTCGACCCTGCCCGACGGCAGCTTGGCTCTCCCATTATTGTAAACAGCGGATACCGATGCCCCGAACTTAACCGTGCGGTGGGAGGCGTAAGAAACTCCTACCATCTCTACGGACAGGCAGCCGATATAACCACCGGCGACATAGCCATGAACCGCCGGCTATGGCTGATTTTGCAGAATCTGCCCCATAAGGAACTCATATGGGAGCGAGGCGGCACATGGATCCATGTGGCGTGGTAATCTGTCAACGGTGATCCGATATCTTTTTCTGACCGGGATGACCCGACACGCTTATGTCGCCGGAGCCATAGGTGTCGCCTATTACGCTCTTGGAGGCATAACAGTCGATATCGCCTGAACCGTAAGTGCGGGCAGTAACCACTTCGGCGTTCATGCTCTTGGCGTATATGCTTCCTGAGCCGTAACTGCTGTAGGCAGCATTAACGCATTTACCCTTAAGCGACATATCGCCCGAACCCTGCACGGTTGCTTCAAGTCCTGTGACAGAAAGTTGAGCTACATCCACGTCGCCCGAGCCTTGCGTCATAACTTTGGCTGAAGTGCCGGTCACAGTTTTTATCTCGATGTCGCCTGAGGCTTGGGACATTACCGACACTGTTGAAGCCTTTACGCTCGACACGTCGATATCGCCCGACCCTTGTGTAGCAAGTTGGGCGATGGAAGCCTCGATTGTCGACAATTCTATGTCGCCCGAAGCCTGAGTAGTCAATTTCACCTCTCCAGCTTTAACCGAGAGAGCTTCTATGTCACCGGAGCCTTGTGTGGTGAACGATACCTTGCCGTTAGTCACATAGCCGGTCTTGATGTCGATGTCACCCGATGCCTGAGTACAGAAAGAGGTCACATTAGGCGCGCTCACTATCAGCTTGGTATTGTTATTGCCAATGATTGTAATCGAGCCATTGTAATCGTAATAGGCGGTCAGCGCATTATTGCTCACTTTCACCTTTATGTAAGGGACAAGATTGTCAGGAGCGTACAACTGGACTTTCAGCGGACCCTGACGGTATTCGATGTCAATGCTCGAAGTGGTGTGCACACCGGTGAACGACCCGGTATTAACCGTCTTGGTCACATAGTTTTTACTCGCCGTGATAGTTTTGGCTGCCCACATAGGCAACGAAGCAACAACCACAGCCGCAAGAAGCGCGAATAATGATTTTTTCATAACACATGTGTATTAAAGTGAAGAATACGGGATGGAGAATGTGTCGCTCTGCGATACATCGCCGGTGGTAAGACCCTTTTTAAGCCAGCGCAAACGCTGTGCCGAAGTGCCGTGGGTGAATGCGTCGGGCACCACATAGCCTTGCGCCTGCTTCTGCAGATAGTCGTCGCCTATCTTCGACGCGGCGTTGATGGCTTCCTCAAGGTCACCTTCCTCAAGTGAGTTGAAAAGGCGGTTCTCGTGGTAGCCCCACACTCCGGCAAGATAGTCGGCTTGAAGTTCTATCCTCACGCTCACCTTGTTGGCATCCGCGCTGTTCATCTTAGCCATCTGCGAATGCGCCTGGTTGAGAATGCCAAGTTCATGCTGCACGTGGTGACCCACTTCATGCGCTATCACATAGGCGTAGGCGAAATCGCCGTCGGCTCCAAGTGTCTGGCGCATCTGACTGAAAAACGAGAGGTCGATATACAGTTTCTCGTCGGCGGAACAATAGAACGGTCCGGTGGATGCCGATGCNNGCAGCCGCTCTGGACAGCCCCGGTAAACAGCACAAGCGTGGGCGGCTCATACTCCAGCCCCATCTTCTTGAACTGCTCACGCCACACGTCCTCCGTCGAGGCAAGTATCTGCCGCGAGAACTGCGCAAGCTCCTCTTCCTCCTGGGTGCTGACATATTCGGTAGGTTCGCCCGAATCCATCACCCCCGAGGTGCCGGTGAGCACACTGAGCGGATTGCCTCCCATGATCCAGGTAAGCAATGCCACTACAATCACGCCTCCTATTCCAAGACCTCCCGCCTTTAACGGGAAACGTCCGCCACCGCCGCCTTGTCCGCGACGGTCCTCAACATTGGAACTCTCTCGTCGTCCATTCAGTCGCATACCTCATCTATTTATTTAAAACTTACTTATCATGATCATTTCCCACCTTCTCAAGCACGGCTGCGTCAAGCACGGCTATAGTGGCAAGATTCATTATGTCACGCACAGCGGCGTTCACGCTGATAAAGTGGATAGGCTTGTTCAATCCCATCTGGATCGGACCTATAGCCTCGGCAAGACCCATCTCCAGCATCATCTTGTAGGCGGTGTTTGCCGCGCTAAGGTTAGGGAACACGAGGGTGTTCACGTCCTGACCCTGGATGCGGTTGAAGGGGAATGTCTTGTCGCGCATCTTCTTGTTAAGAGCGTACTGCACTTGCATTTCGCCTTCTATAGGCAGTTCCGGATACATCTGATGCATCTTTTCCACCACATTGTGCGCCATGCGGGCTTCCTTTTCGCCGTGGGAACCGAAATTGGAATACGACACCATAGCCATCACGGGGTCATGGGCGAAGTATTCCACCGAGTTGCGGGCAAGACGGGTGATGTCGAAAAGGGTTTCTTCGTCCATCTCGCGGTTGATCATTGTGTCGGCTACAAAGAATGTACCCTGCTTGGTGCTTACTATGTGCATGGTTCCGAAATGGTTGTAGGTCGGGCGTATTCCCACCACATTCTTGGCTATCTCGGCAGGTGTGTGCGATCCGGAGTAGGTTCCGGCTATCATCGCGTCGGCTTCGCCGGTTTCCACCATCATCATTCCGAAATAGTTGCGGTCAAACATCATTTCAAGAGCCTCGGGGTAGGTCACGCCGTCACGCTGACGCTTCACCGAGTACTTCTCGGCATAACGGGCGCGGCGGTCAGCCTCGCGGTCATGGCGCAGATTGACAATCTCGATGCCGGTAAGGTCGAGCCCGAGACGCGAAGCGCGTTTTTCGATCATCTCCTCGTTGCCGAGCAGGATAGGGATGCACAAACCTTCGTGGTAAGCGTTGACGGCAGCCTGAAGCATATGGTCGGTGTTGGCTTCGCCGAACACCACCTTCTTGGGATTGCTCTGGGCGGTCTCCGCAAATCGACGCATAAGCTTGTTGTCGTACCCCATCAGCTGACGGAGCTTGTCGTTGTAGGCTTCCCAGTCGGGG
>DAAL01000033.1 GCA_001701065.1 Bacteroidales bacterium GP4 | reverse complement strand
TGCTGCGCCAGAATCCAAAGGGTTTTAGATTGGCTCGCGAATGGGATCGGTGGCTTTATTGGTGGAATGATGAAGATGTGAAGAAATTCTTCCAGTTGGGAGAAAAGGAAAGACAACTCGGTTGGCTACTTCCTTTGGTCTTGGGAAATGAAAGCATTACGCTTGACGGCTTGAAGACCACATATTTCGGTAATAATGAGTCTCCCGTTAAGTTAGCGAAGAAAACATTCAAGGATTTCCGCCTCATACAAAAACAGATAGAGGATGCGTACAATGATCCTATAATATATAATTATATGGGTGGTATTCTTGCATTCAAACGCAAGGACAAATCGGCAATGTTTGACTTTCTAAAGTGGTATATTATAGAAAACGGCAATACACGAAAAGAGGAACGATTAAAAGAGCTTCGGAGATATTTCGATTGGAGTTTGATTGGTGTTACTCACCTTGAATTTATATCTAATAATGTAACCATATACAACGAGAAACGTGGAAATTTTCGCAAAACACTGGACAGCGAATTATTATACCGCGAAAAATATTTGGACGCTGCCAATTGGCTGCTAAGAAGAAATATCCTCTATGATTGCCAACAAAGGAAAGATAAACAAGGCATCCCCCAAGGTGTAAAATTCAACTTTGCCATTTGGGATGAACGTTCATTAGAGCATATTATACCAAAATCACGGGTCTTCCATGTAAGCGCAGGGCAAGTATTCAACCATAAAGATGAACTTAACGATAAACTTGTAACCGGAGTCAATCCCGGTGATAAATTTGGGTCAGACAATAAACCTATATATTGGCGAGACATTAATGAAACCGAATACGATTCGGCATTTAGTTGGAGTGAACATTCTATTGGTAATTTAGTTCTTCTTTACAAAAATGAAAACTCTTCACTAAGTACCGATGAGTTTGATAAAAAGAAGGCAGATTTATTTTCAAGCAATAAAGAGGAGTTTTTCCAAAGCCGACATCTGCTGCACACCGTTGAAGTGTTTAGCAAGCCTACATGGGGTCCCAAGGATGTTTGCCGTCATCAGGAAGAAGAATTAAGTAAATACGATCAAGAATTTCAACCTATAGAAAGCAATGATAACACGACCGAAGCTTGAAGATGGAAAGTCTTACACTGTCAAAGACTTGTTCCAAGGAGATAACGACAAGATTGTTATTCCCGATTTGCAGCGTGACTACTGCTGGACTCCGGATATGGTAACAGGTCTACTAAACACGTTTATTGAGTTTAGCCGTCAAATGGACGAATTTGATGACACTAAAATTCCGATGGGTCTAATTTATGGATATTACTCAGAGAGTAGTGACGGTAAAACAGAGCTTCCCCATCCACATCTACAGCTTTGTGATGGACAGCAACGACTTACTTCAATATTTCTGATTCTTGGGATGTTGAATAGAAAATTTCATAAGTTGGATACTGAAAAACCTTATACTCGACTGTTGATGTCAGATTTTGAAAAAGAACAAGATGACTGTGCGCCATACCTTCTGTATGATATTCGCGAAAGCTCCACCTACTTTTTAAGCGATTTGACATTGAGGTTCTTTATCGATGATAAGATACAAAGTGTTAATGAATTAATGTCTCAGTCATGGTATCTGAATGATTACAAGAACGACCCGACAGTGAACAATATTATCGATGCAATCAAGGCGATTGATGTAATATTGTCAGATGAATCACTTGACTTAGAGCGTCTTGGAACATTCATATCAGAAAGAATGAATTTTCTCTATTGCGATATGGGCAACCGCACCAATGGAGAAGAAACCTTTGTAGTAATAAATACAACCGGGGAGCCCCTTTCCGGTTCAGAAAACCTAAAACCTGTTGTTATTCGTAATTCAATCAATTCCGGGAATCCAACAGCTTGCGACCAATGGGAAGAAATAGAGACATGGTTCTGGAAAAACAGGAACAATGGTAATGATACCGCCGATGCCGGTTTGGTTGAGTTTCTACGTTGGGTCACAGCGTTAACCCTCTGTGAGAAAAATCCTGAAGGAGCCCAAACTCTTATAAAAAATGGAGATTTCAAGCTTGGCATAATCAGGCGGAATGTGGATTCCGAAGATGACAGATTCTATTTCCCTTATGATGAAATTTCCATAGCTAATCTTTATGAGTATTATCAGATAGTTATTAATTTGTTTAATAACCATGAGCGTTTTGGGTTAGATAAAGCGTGGTTGTCTCCTAAATCTCAGCAGGAGGGTGGCACTCTTCTATATGGGGCAATAAAACAAATTGAGGCATTTAGGGTTCTTGCTTTGTTAGCTTATTGCAACAGGTGGGAAATTACAGATTATGAGGACCAAAATCTCTTAAGATTCTCGCGTTTCATTAATAATCTTCTTAAAGTAGCGAATGTCGCAAGAATACCCGGCGACTTAACGCCTGAAATTGTTTATATCGCTCGTAATTGCCGAGATGTTGTGGACATTCTGCAATTAAACAGAAATAGTTCGGAAGGCAAGAAAGTTTCCAAAACAATTCTGTCTGAGGAAGTGGAATTGATTCTGAACATCCTTAAAGGAAACGAAAACAGAGCCGCAATAGAAGAGGAGTTTGAACGTACCTTTAGCTACAATACGCCATGTCATAAAATATGGCGTGGGGAAATTCTCCCGTTGTTACGCTGGAGTTGCACTCCCGGCAATCGCCAAGAAACTGAAGGCTCCGTAGAGGACAAAATTCATCATGAAGATTTCTCAATAGATGAATTTGTAAGATATCGGAACACATTTGATGCTGTTTTCCAGGGCGAATGCGGTGCCGAAATTGACAACGTCCGCCGAGCACTTATATCTTATCTTCCAAACTATCCTATGTGTATTACTCGAAATCATACATTTGGGTGGGAATGGGATGACTGGCATTGCATAATTTCCGACCAAATTAATATTTTCAAATTCCGGGATTTTCTTGATGCAGTTAGTCTTGGCATCGGTTCAGAATACGGAAATATCATAAAGGTAGATACTATTATTCAAAACATCATGAATACCTTGCCAGGGGAGCGTGATTATTCAGAGTTTGTGTATAACAAATATCTGCTTGACTATTGTAATCAAAAGCACATAAACTTTTATGGAAATAGAGGGTGGATGCTTTGTATCAATAAGGAAGCGCAACCCTTTGCTGTTGCCGATGCGCATTATTTGGCTCACATTCATCCTAATCCGGACGCGGATAATTTATGGAGTCATTCCTCTTATGATAACGGTATAGTTTTCATGAATCAATCAGTTTGGAAATTTTACGCACGGCAAGGACGTGGTTACGACATTGTCAGATGTCCGGTTTTAAGTAATGGTACGATAAATCTGGATGTTATGCTTTATCCATTTATCAAGTCTGACGCTTCTCCGATTCCATATACTGCCATTTTTGTGTATGATGTCAAGGACAACAAAAATATAAAAAACATTGATTTGGCTGCGCGTATCTGTGATGGGTTCACAATGACACTTAACCGAGAGGGTCATAAAATAATTCTTCCGACTATAGAGCACGACAAGATTGATAATTTCCTTGTGCATTGCATTCAGTTTATCGATGCGAGTGTCAATTAAAAGCTTTTTAGGCTGGCATAAAAATTAGGACTGATTCCTTTTGCTGGAGTCAGTCCTTTTTATCAGTCGATGTTCAATGGTTGCACTGCAAAATTACTCTCGTGGTGTATAAAACTACGATACAGAATTGAAAAGTATCAATTACGATACTTGATTGAAGAAATTCAATCCCACCAATCTTTCATGTTGTGGTCAAGCCATTTCCAAAGGATATGGAACGCCTTGTCCCGATATAGCCTGGAAAGGTCGAACTCTTCCATCTCAGGGGCTTCCGAAATTGGCTCACGGGTGTATTTAGTGGCTGTACGCTGATTTATATGTTTCCCTTTGATTTCAGGATATTCAGTCTCAGCAATATTGATTAAGCCAACCGCTGTCAGCATTCGGTTGACATCTTCCTGCCAACCTACATGACGCTGCACATATCGCCAGTATCCGATGTTGTACTCCAATTTCTTTTTCAGTATGGTCAGATTCCACGCCCAGTAAATCGCAGAGTCATTTATCACTGTTTCACGCCAATATTTCCGTTGCTTTCTTCGGCGACTTTCCGAAACATACTCCTTTTCGATTTCGTAACTCACTTTTCCTTTCTTAAGAGAATCGAGCCATGCGTAAAATTCCTGCCGATGCTGTCCCTGCGTTTTGATGGCATAGAGGTGACCAGTAAAGCAAGTGGGCGGCAAGCGTTGTCGTATCGCTTTCACGCGCCAGCTGCCGTTTCTCCTTACCTGAAAGCATGTCGAAAGTCTTGAGTCCGGTAGTCTCAATGGCAGGTTCTTCATCTCTTTTATCTCTCCATGATGAAAAATCAATCTTAACCTCACGTCCAAGAAGCCATTCCTGCGGGTCGGGTGCGCCTTTTACCATAATTTCATTGCCTAAGTCAAGGCACATTTCAATTGGTGCCACTGAATGCGTCGAGTCAACGGGCAATGACTTGATTGCCTCGACCAGAGAGCAATATTGGGGCTTTAGAGCTTCATGCTCCATATAGAAGCCGCTCAAAATAGTCCATATATCCTCAAAATTGGAATTGCGAAAGTAGTCTTGATAAATCATATCTCAATGTTTTTGCTGCAAAATAAACATCAACTTGTCGCAATTCTCGATACAGCTATAAAAAAATTAGCTATTATGGTTACAGAGGTTTTACTTCGTTTATGTCGACGAGGTGGTTGATGATGGCGAAGATTGTGAGTCCGGCAGGGGAGTGGATGCCTAATTTTGAGCAGATGTTTCGGCGATGGGTCGCGACAGTGAAGACCGATATGCACAGTTCGTCGGCTATCTCTTTATTGGCTTTGCCTTGCGCGATGTTACGGATTATGTCTTTTTCTCTTTTGCTGAGTGAGCTTAGCTGGTCATTATCGGCATCGTCCTGTGCGTCGTTCTCCTCGATTCGGTCAGCGGAAAGTATTGTGCGCAGATTGTCCTCCAATGTCCTGACTGCCGGGACAAACAGGTTGTTTTCGACCTCGAAATGCGCCATCATGTCCCTCTCGCAGGTTATGATGTCGAACAATGCCGCGCTTAGCCGGGCATTATCCTTCTGCTTATAGTGGTAGATGAATATATCCTTTATTTCTTTAAGCTTTTCAGTCATGGACTCGTGGTTGACCGAAAATTTCTCAATGGCGAAATTCTCGTCAATTTCATTATTCAACAGACGCTGCACATACCCGAAAATCACATCATTCTCATAGTCCATGTGACGCTTTACTTCGATGACATAGTCGTCATAGAACTTGATAAGCAGCAACGCAGCCTCGTTGGTGTCGGAATAATTAATCGCCTCAATAAGGTGATGCCTTATTTTCGGAAGGGTTATGTCCAGAAACGAAGTATGGGCGCGTTTGAGGTAACCCATAAGCGAGGGCAGAGAAATCGTGCTATGGGAATAATCGTAGCCGCTCAGAAGGTTGCACACACAAATGAATGTGCCTGTGTCCACACCGTTGTCACGGCATATCTTGTCGATTGAACTGTCGCCGAATCCGAAGGCTATATCAAACCGGCTTATCGCAGGCAATAGCATCGCATTGTCCCGTATAAGCTCCCTCATGTTGTTGGAAGGCACGTAACCGCGTTGTTTGTCTATCATAATCTGTCTACTCAGGTATAATTTCCGATGCAAAATTACGTCAATAATGCGATGTCCGCAATACCTGAAATTAGTTATTTGCCGGTGCTTGACAGTTCCGGTTTCCGTCAATTCGCACTATGGAATTGACGGAAAACCGTTAAATTAAGGTATAGCCCCGAAGTCTATTTTTTATTGAACAATCTTAAAAGTTCGCCTATCCAAAGCACAAGCGAAGTCGCTGAGATGATTATCACCCAATCCAATGCTTTGAGACTTACCACGCTGAAGAATTCGCCGCCTATGGTGACGATGATTATCTGACCTATCAGAATGCCCACAGCGATGAGGTCAAATCCATTACATCCTTTCAGATGGAATGCTGACCGTCCGGTGGCGAATGCGCGGGCGTTAAACATGTTCCAGAACTGGAGGAACACAAAGATGGTGAAGAACAATGACAGTTCGTAAGGCGAAAGACCGTTGTTTTCTCCCATGGGTAATCGTCCTATCTGAGTCAAAGAAGTCACGTCAGTATGCTCGAAGTAGTACAGCAGCACTACAAGCAGAGCGAAGAACACGCCTCCCACACCCAGAATGGACCGCCACATGGAGCGGTTGATAATAAACGCTTCCCTTGGGCGCGGTTTTTCCTTCATAACCGAGTTGGACGGCGGCAGCGAGGCAAGAGCCATTGCCGCAAAAGTGTCCATGATGAGGTTCACCCACAACATCTGAGTCACGGTGAGCGGCGACTGCATACCCATAAATGCCCCGAAGAGCACGATAAGACACGCCGCCACGTTCACCGTCATCTGGAAAAGGATGAAACGCTGGATGTTGAGATACAGCGAACGTCCCCACATCACCGCTCTGCCTATCGACGAGAAGGAGTTGTCCACAATGGTTATGTCTGACGCTTCCTTAGCTACGGAAGTGCCGTCGCCCATGGAGAGCCCCACATGAGCCGTTTTAAGAGCCGGAGCGTCGTTGGTGCCGTCGCCGGTCACCGCCACAACCTCGTTTTGTGACTGCAAAGCCTCCACAAGACGCTTTTTGTCCATGGGACGCGCACGTGCTATGATTTTAAAGTCCTGAACACGGTCCTTCAACTGGCTGTCGGACAGCTCGGCGAATTCAGCCCCGGTGATTATGTTGCGGTCCGAGTCAGCCGAATCATTCCATAATCCGATCTGCCTTCCTATCTCCTTTGCGGTTCCGGGAGTGTCGCCGGTCACGATTTTCACGTCAATTCCGGCATTTATCACTTCTTTCACAGCGTCGGGCACATCGGAGCGCACGGGGTCGGATATGGCTGCGATTCCCAGGAATGTGAGATTATCGGCAACAACTTTGCCGTCGGCGATGGTTTTGTCGCCGGGATTTATCTCCTGGTAGGCAAATCCGAGTGTCCTCATCGCTTGATTCTGATACTCCAGCAGTTGTGCGTCGATTTCGCTCTTAGTCACGCCGGCAGTGTCTTTGCACATTCCGAAAACAATCTCGGGAGCGCCTTTCATGTACAGAATGGTTTTTCCTGTGGCTGATTTCACCACTGTAGCCATGTATTTGCGTTCAGTCGAGAAAGGAAGTTCCTCCACCAATTTTATTCTCTGCCGCAGACTCTGATAGTCGGCTCCGCGCTCTTTAAGCCACAACAGCAGCGCGCCCTCGGTGGGATTCCCCAACACTTGCGGCTTCTCGCCCGACAGGTCGAGCTGCGCCGTTGAGTTTACCGCAATGCCTTCGTACAGAACCTCGTCCGACGGGTTGCCGAAAAAGTCGGTTTTGTACACCTGCATCTGGTTTTGAGTGAGTGTGCCGGTCTTGTCGGTGCATATGACAGTGGTTGCCCCCATTGTTTCACATGCATGCATCTTACGCACAAGATTATTGGTTTTCAGCATTCTCCTCATGGAGTAGGCGAGTGACAGGGTCACAGCCATGGGAAGTCCTTCCGGCACAGCCACCACCACGAGAGTCACAGCTATCATCAGCGACTGGAGGAAGAATGCGAGGAACGATATCCACTCGAAGTCAGCGTTGATAAAATACATCACAAGCCTTCCCACGACTATCGCAGCCGCGATTCCGTAAGATATGCGGCTGATGAGTTT
>DAAL01000039.1 GCA_001701065.1 Bacteroidales bacterium GP4 | reverse complement strand
GGTTCGATTATGCGGGAGTATTATACAATTTGGAATACATTTTTTTCCATATTAATTTCTATTTGCAAAGTTATAAAAATTGTTTCGTATTAACGAAACAATGAGGGAGTTTTTTACCGGAACTTGGCGCAGCGGGAGAGATGTCGGTGACCTATGCGGCAGAACAGGCACTTGTGGCACTCGCAGTAGTTGCGGCGCAGCTGAATTAAAGCCTGAGAGGTAAATGCGTTGGGACATTCTATGCCATGGCTCCGGAATATCTCCACCACTGAGTTATTCTCAGGCTTGAGCGACTGGAGCCACGACACAGCCCGGTCGGCAAGAGAGGTGTCGTTGATGAAAGAGCCATAGGCGTGCAGCAAGGGGACTGCCACATTGATTATGAGCGAGGCTATCGAGGCACGGCTCAGAGCTATGGTCTGGGTAGTGCCAGAGTGTCCGTGGAAAGTGTAGTGATTGGTCCAGTACCCCATCAGTTCGATATTGAATATCTTTGTCACATCCTCCACTGTTGCCGCGTCCAGAAGCCGCGACATGACTTTGAAACCGCCCAAAAACATAGCGGCGAGATAGGCTATGCGCCGATGGGGAAAATTCTGAGGTCGCATTCTCGACATTTTCCAGCCAAGCGACACCGGCGGTTTAAGCGAGAATTTGCTTGCAAGAAAACTGTATTCCCTGAGAAGCAGGGTCACGTAAGGATTTCCCTCATCGGAAGCGGGCAGAAGACCGGCTTGCCCGAAAAAGAAAGCCTCCAGCGTGAGCGATGAATCGGAATGCTTGCGCAGGTAACTGATGGGTATGCTGAAAGCAAGTCGTTCAAACGGTTCGCTGTTGACGCTGAATCCCAGTGCGCGCGCCAGAGCCACATAACATGCGCTCTCCCAGTCGCCCGAAAAACGGTTCATATACTCCAGAATGCGTTCCGACTTGCCATACATCCTCTCGTAGCCCAGAGCGTCAATCCATGAATAGAGGTGTACTGAGGGCATATCTTTCAATGCCTTGGCGCAAGGAAGCGACATGTGGGACACGTCCACAAGCGCCGTGTAGCTGCGGTTGAAATCAGGGGCGCAAGGCATACGGAACTGCGGAATCACCGACCCGTTGCTGCGCGGCACAGGCATATCGTCCTTCCCCACCACATGAAGTATCACAGAGTCATAGGCAGCGTCGGAATCGTGACCGTGGCGGAACCAGTCGCTTGCGCGCACATGTATTTCCACGTCGCCCGCCCACAATTGACCGTCAAGCTTGATTTTTGCGTTAAAAAAGTCAGGACCGGCATCGGTATTGTATTTTCCAGTGTCGAGCACAGTGATTCTACGACCGTCGACGGTGCGCATGTCCTCGGAAAGCCAAAGGCGGTGCTGCCATATGTAATGCATCAGTTTTTCCATGGCATAAAGATGGTTATGTTAGCTCTTTACGCCAAAGTTAACCATTATTTTCTTATCCACCATCATCTTCACTGAAAAAATTTTATGACTGACCGCATAAAATATTCATGCGTATGCTACATTTAATGTGTTTTTATGAATATCAGCTATATATATTGATGGATGTAACAAATTATGAGTATATTTGCAGAATATAACAACCCTTTGTATATGGCATTACCTATAAACATTGAAGATTTGCTCAACAAGCGTAAGGTTGAATCTAACCGTATTGAGTTTAAAGCCGGGTGGAATCCCGATAAAATTTATCACTCGGTCTGTGCGTTCGCTACTGATCTTGAAAATACGGGTGGTGGCTATATCCTTGTCGGTGTTGAAGAGGAAAACGGTGTTGCCAAGCGTCCGGTAAGAGGTCTCAATGAAAACGAGGTTGATACTATTCTACAAGATATGGTCAGATACGACGCAAAGATTGAACCTGCGTATATGACAAAGGTTTCTCCGGAAATAGTGGACGAAAAACTTATTCTCGTAATATGGGTTCCGTCCGGTCTGAATCGCCCATATTCAGTTATGGAAAGCGTTGTCGCCAAGAAATCAACACCTAAATTTTATGTGCGTAGCAAGTCTTCGACTATAGAAGCCAAAGGAGAAATTCTTGATCAAGTCAGATCTCTTGCCAACCGTGTGCCTTTCGATGAAAGGGGCAACAACGCAATAACTATTGACGATATATCGGGAGTGCTCGTATACGAGCATCTCAAAACGGTCAAAAGTAAACTTGCGGCAAACTTTACCAGTCGTCCTCTGATAGAGATTCTTGACGAGATGGATCTCTTGACAGGTCCACAGGAAAATCGTCTCATTAAGAATGTTGCAGCAATGATGTTTTGCGAACACCCGGAGAAATTCTTTCCCGTCACACAAGTCGATATTGTTATATTTCCGGAAGGTAGCATTGAAAATCCTGATTTGATGATTGAGGTTCCAAAGATTACAGGTCCTGTACCCAAGATGATAAAAGATACGTTGTCATATCTGCGTATCAATGTCATAAAGAAAAAGATAGCCAAACCGTCTGACCGAGAGGAGTCGGATAAGACATTTAATTATCCTTATCAAGCATTCGAGGAGTGTATTTCAAATGCCCTTTATCACCGTGATTATCAAGAGCGTGAACCGGTAGAAATTACTGTTGAACCGACACATATAGATATTCTTAGTTACGCAGGTCCCGATCGTTCTATTAGTAATGACGCTATTAAAGCAGCTAAGAAACTTAAGGCTCGAAGATATAGAAATCGGCGACTTGGAGATTTTCTTAAGGAACTTGACCTTACAGAGGGACGTGCAACAGGCATACCAACCATTCAAAAAGCTCTTAAAGACAATGGGTCAGCTCCGGCTACTATCGAAACCGATGATGACCGCACATACTTTCTAATGACAATTCCATGTAGAGATGGATTCGCAAGTAGGTTGTCTGAGGATGATTTTGAAGGAAATAGCAGTTGGACAAATAGACTTGGACAAACACTTGGACAAATATCTGTCCAAGTTCAAGAGATTATAAAACAGAGTATTATATCCGATAAGGAACGACTTGGACAGATACTTGAACAACTATCTTTAGAAGTGTGGAATAAGTCAAAACGAAAAGAAGACATCACAAAAATGTCTGAATATGTTATCAACGTACTCAGCTTGCTTAAAGATAATTCATATTCAGCAACTTCTTTAATCAAAATCTTGGATTTCGGTGACTCAAAGGATTTCAAGAGAAAACTACTTACCCCGCTGATAAATTCCGGATATATTTGTATGTTATACCCAGATAAGCCTACAAGCGCAAAGCAGGCATATCAATTGACCACCAATGGATTAAAACTTTTTGGCGCATAAATTAAAATAAATAAAGCTCACTTTTGTCACTTGAAGTACTCCTTTGATGTATAGGGTTATGACGATGAGCCTTGAACGTGATAAACTCCCCTTTCCATTCAAGCCATAGCGTGGCGGAGCAATGAATCCACCCACCAAGGTAATTTTGAATGGTATCGAGCTTTTCCGATGCATCCACATAGCCTACGGTGTAAACTGCAGTCTCTTGCCGCCGGCATCCCCGTCTCCATAGCTTCGGAGAAGCGATACAGCAGAATACACGATAAATCTTGAAGAAAAATTTTAAACAGTTTCTTAAATTATCGCTAACTTTGCGTAAAATAATAACGCAGCAAAAGTGGAGAATACTGAAAAGATACCCTTGTTGGGGATGACGCTTGAGCAGTTACGGGAAGTGGCTGCAGCCAACGGCATGAAGGCATTTGCAGGGAAGCAGATGGCTGAGTGGCTCTATGACAAGCGTGTCACTTCTATCGACGAGATGACCAATCTGTCGCTCAAAGCACGCGAGGAACTGAATAAATCTTATAAAGTGGGGCGTTTCAGCCCGAAACAGGAGGCGGTGTCGATTGACGGCACTGTAAAGTATCTTTTCGACGGCAAAGGCGGACGTGACATCGAGGCAGTGTATATACCTGACAAGGAACGTGCCACCCTGTGTGTGTCGTCGCAGGCAGGATGCCGCATGGGATGCACTTTCTGCATGACCGGGCGACAAGGTTTCCACGGCAATCTCACCGTGACCGACATCATAAATCAAGTGCTTTCCATACCTCTGAGCGAGAAGCTGACCAATATCGTGTTTATGGGCATGGGCGAACCTATGGATAATCTTCCCGCCGTAATGCAGGCTCTTGAGGTGCTCACATCGCCCTGGGGTCTTGCCTGGAGCCCGAAACGCATCACAGTAAGCACGATAGGAAAGATCGACGGACTGAAAAGGTTGCTCGACGAGACCAAGGTTCATGTGGCTATAAGCGTGCATTCGCCCGTTGCGGAGCAGCGCGCGTCGCTCATGCCGGTGGAGAAGGCTTATCCGCTGAAGAGCGTGGTGGAACTGCTGCGCGGCTACGACTTCGCCCATCAGCGCAGATTGTCCATCGAGTACATCATGTGGAAAGGCGTTAACGACAGTCTCCGACAAGCCCAGTCGCTTGCCCGCCTGCTGAAAGGGCTTGACTGCAGGGTCAACCTCATACGCTTCCATGCCATCCCCGACAGTCCGCTGACGACCGCCAACAATGAAACCATGGTATCCTTCCGCGACCGCTTGAACGAACTCGGCATCACTGCCACCATACGCACTTCGCGCGGCGAGGACATCGCGGCGGCGTGCGGAATGCTTGCCGGTCAGAAAAAATGCTAAGATGATACTTCGCCGACTGAATATAGTGAATTTCAAAAACATAGCTTCTGCTGTGCTGGAGTTTTCCCCGAAGGTCAATTGCTTCTTGGGCAACAACGGTATGGGCAAGAGCAATCTGCTTGACGCTATCTACTATCTGAGCTTCTGCAAAAGCTTTTCGGGAATGACTGACCGGATGCTGATGAAGAAAGGCGAGGACTTTGCCTTCCTGCAAGCCGACTATCTGCGCAAGGACATCGAAGAAGACCTTCATATGGGTATGGCTAAGGGCAAACGCAAAGTGCTTAAACGCCGCGGCAAGGAATATGAACGGCTTTCAGCCCATATAGGCGTGTTTCCGCTCGTGCTGTCGTCGCCGCAGGATATCGACCTAATACGCGGCACAGGCGAGGAGCGGCGGCGGTTTATGGACATGATGATATCGCAGAGCGATGCGGTGTACCTTGACTCCCTGATACGCTACAATAAAAGCCTTGAACAGCGCAATAAGCTGCTTCGTGACCGTGTGAACGACTACAACCTTTATCTGTCCATAGAGTTGATGATGGAGCAGGCAGCCGAGTACATAATGAAAAAACGCCGGCAATGGGTGGACAGCCTGACTGCCATATTCAACCGCTACTACCAGGCTATAGCGGGCGAGGGCGAATGCGTCACACTGAAGTATGAATGCTCCATCCCTGACGGCGAGTCGTTCAACGATGCCCTGAACCATGCGCGCAGCCGGGATCAGATAATAGGGCACACCACCATAGGACCTCACCGTGACGACATGGAGATGATGATTGACGACATGCCTTTGCGCCGTGTTGGCTCCCAAGGACAGTGCAAGACCTACATAATAGCGTTGCGGCTGTCACAATACGATTTTTTGCGTGACACCACCGGAATGCTGCCGTTGCTATTGCTTGATGACATCTTCGACAAGCTCGACTCCACACGGGTGGAACGGATTATGAAATTGGTCACAGGCGAGGGATTCGGGCAGATATTTGTCACTGACACTAACCGCACCCATCTCGACGAAATCATGTCGCACACTCAGGGCGAATATAAGATGTGGCACGTGAACAGCGGCGATTTCACACTTGTAAAACAGGATAACAGCACACTATGAAACGCACGGAGCCGAAACTGCTGGTGGATATAATCCGTGAGGCGATGAACCGTGACGGAATAGAGAATTCGGTCGATGAGAACCGTGCCGCCTATCTATGGGCGGAGGTAGTGGGTCCCGGGGTCAATCGCTACACCACGCGACGATACGTGGAAAAGGGCATCATGCATGTCTATATCACTTCGGCAGTGCTGAAAAACGAACTTTCTTTCAACCGCCGCCCTCTCGTGGAAGCCATAAACCGAGCCGTGGGCCGCAACATAATCACCGACATCCGCTTCCACTAATCAGTATTTTATTCGGTTATTCCTCGGATGGTGCCTCGGCGCAGTTCCTCGTTCAATATATCGTAAATATATGCCGGACTTTCTATATACATTTCAGTTTTGCGTTCACACAATTTGTCAAAAGTTTCGGAATTATGAAAAAGCAACAATCCCTCTTCAAGGCTGATATTGCGGTCTTTAATGAGCCATTCCACAACCTTGCCGGTAATGTATTCCACCAGAAATTCAAAGTTATTATCGTCGGCTTTCATACTCTTTTAATATAATTCAATGACCGTTCCGTTGCAAAAAAGTATTGGGAATTGAGTTCTTTGTACACCAATCCGGCTACTACGGCTTCAAGGTCAATAATTTCCATATCGTAAAGTCCAAAAAGACGAGCCATCTTGTCATTAGCGACAGGTCCGATGACTATGTCATAGTCATGTTTCGGATTGCTGCTGTCCTGCTTTCTATTTTCCATGACGAATAAAGCCCATTCTTTGTCGGGATTTTCAAATATTTTTACATTAAGTCCGTCAGCAATAGCCGAATCTAAGTCAAACTCAAACTCGGTTACGATGGCTGTTCCGCCGAATCGGTCAGATATTCTTCTTGACCAGAAAACCGCTTGATCTCGTAAATGAGTAGCATAGAATCCCTGACCGAAATCTTTGAACTTATGCCCTTTTGATAAGTCGATGCTCTCAATAGCTTGGTTTGAGCCATGGTATAATCTCATGATATGGCTCCTCCGTTTCTTTTACATATAGCTGCCATGTCCTCGACACAATTTTCCAATGACAACTGATGTTCAACTTCGTAGTTATTGATTGAAAATTCCAGCCCTTTGAAGCGAGACAGATAATTACATGCCTCCCTCTTTGTAAGGTTATATTTGCGGGCAAACAATCCCACACACATGACTATGTAGTGGATGATATCGCTTGATACGGTTACGACCGGTTTGGTCACACTCCGTTTCTCTCCCGGTTGTTCCTGAGTAAGATTTTGCTCTTTTATTGGGCTAAGAGAGCCTGTTTCATCCAATCTATTTGCCATAACCAATAATGCTTAATATCTACAAAATTAATCAAAGTTTATAATATTAGCAATAAATTCACGACAATAAAATAAAGTAATCTCCTTTTAAACACCATTTTAATGGATGGCGTTGAGGACGAGGTAGGTCATGTAGCCGACGTAGCCTAACGCCAGTACTGCTCCTTCGCCGCGGGTGATGACCCTTTTGCCTATAATCTGACCGAAAAGCCATAGCATCATCGAACCGGCTACAAGTGTGCTGAAATCCACTAAGGAGATGGTGCCCGTGTCGAGCGGTCGGATGGTAGCGCAGAAACCGAGAATAAAAAATACATTAAATACGCAGGCTCCCACCACGTTGCCCAGTGCTATGTCAGGCTGCTTCTTCACTGCCGCGGCTACGGACGTGGCGAGGTCAGGCAGCGAACTGCCTATAGCTACGATGGTTAGACCCACAAGACCTTCCGACAACCCCATCTTGAGCGCAATTCCCGATGCGCCGTCCACAATCCAGTTACCTCCGATGATTAGTGTGGCTATTCCGGTGGCTATGCTCAGTGCCGCAAACCACATGCTCATTTTCGGCTTTTCCACTGTACCGCCTTTCTTCACCGGCGGTTTGTCGGTAGCGTTGGACGGGACAAGCGGCAGAGGCTCCTTTGCCATCTCGAATGTATATGCCATGAATATTACGAAGAATGCCATAAGCATGAGTCCGTCGGTACGGCTTATGTAATCGGCTGTTCCGTCGAAAAGCTTGTCGTCGCCGCAAAAAAACAGTGCCATCGAAGCCAATGCAAGCATCGGGAGGTCCTTCCACAGCATGTCCTTGCTGATGTGTATTGGGTTTATAAGCGCCACGATACCCACCACAAGCAGGATGTCGAATATATTTGCGCCCACAATGTCACCTAAGGCAAGTTGGGATTTGCCGCTTAGAGTGGATGTAAGGCACACCACGAAATCGGGCGTGGAGGAGCCGAACGCGACCACAGTAAGCCCTATCACAAGATTTGAAACCTTAAAATGCCTTGCCACAGCAGTAGCACCGTCGGTCATGAAGTTACCTCCGGCTATAATGAAGATTATTCCAAGCACTAAAAATATAATGTCATGAGCCATAAACCTTAAATTTAAAAGACTCAATTATAACAATTTTTAATACAGAATGGATTGATGTTTCTTTGAATTTACTTGTGGAAAGTTTTAAATAAGGTTTCGTCGAACTTCTGTTTGCAGGGCTGTTTCATCCCGGAGGGTGGAATCGCAGAGCGATGCAGCTTGATTGGAGCTAGCACTCTGAGTATTTATATCGTTATGATCTGTGGTGAGAGCGGCTATTGTCCTTTATATTGGTCAATGATTCGCTCAATGTCTTTTTTAAGTTCAGGGATATGGCGCACCACCAATCCCCATAAAAATTCAGTTTCTACACTGTCATAACCGTGTATGATACGGTTGCGTGTGTTGATAATCTCCTTGGCATTTGGAATCTCAAATGTAGGGTCTTTCTTCCTTATGCGGTTGATTGCTTCTCCCATTATCTCCGTCTTGCGTTCAACAGCACAGATTCTCAGTCCATCTTTTTCAAACAAATCAAAGCGTCGGGGGAAGTTTGCAAAAAATCCCTCCAATTCATTTATCGCATCTAACACATCCTGAAGATGTTTCATTATATATTCATCAGCCATAAATCATTTGTTTTGTACGGTTGACATTGGCGATGAAGTATTTGTTTTTCAGCCCTTTCTCTACAACCAAATCGACTTTTCTGCCAAAAAGGCTTTCCAATGCATCACGGAAATCGAAGTAGTTTGTAACATAATCCCATTTCTCATGGTCGGTAGTATCGAAGTTGACAAGTAGGTCCACATCGCTTTGGTCGTTGAATCTATCAGTGAGGATAGAGCCAAAGACCGCCAAAGTCTTGACACGATGTTTCCGGCAAAGGTCAATGATTCGTTGCAAATTCAGTTCAATCAGCTTCATAGTCCATTGTGTTATAAATGCAAAGATAGTGATTCTTGTTAATATAGAAACGCTTAAGCCCTAAAAATCGTTTGGGTTACGAGCGGCTATTGTTCTTTATATTCGTCAATGATTCGCTCAATGTCTTTTTTAAGTTCAGGGATATGGCGTATCACCAAGCTCCACAGAAATTCAGGGCGCACATTATCATAAGCATGTATGATTCGGTTGCGTGTGTCGATTATGGCTCTTGCATTTGGAATTTCCACTGACGGGTCAGCCTTTCTTATTCGGTTTATGGCTTCTCCCATAATCTCTGTTTTACGTTCCACGACACATTTACGCATCATGTCTTTCTCAAACAAATCATACCTGGTTGGAAAGTCCACAAAGCAGCTCTCCATGTCGTTGATAGCATCCAACACATCTTGGAGATAGGTTAGAATTTCTTCATCAGCCATAAATCATTTGTTTTGTA
>DAAL01000035.1:274-8299 GCA_001701065.1 Bacteroidales bacterium GP4 | reverse complement strand
AGCTTAAAGACAACGGAACCATATGGATTTCCGGGACCCATCATAATATTTTTTCAATAGCCAATGTTCTCACAGAACTCGGCTATAAAATTCTTAATGTGATTACTTGGGCAAAAACCAATCCTCCGCCAAACATATCATGCCGATTCTTTACTTACTCGACGGAGTTCATTATTTGGGCGCGTAAGTGTCCAAAGGTGCCTCATAAGTATAATTACGAGCTTATGAAGGCAATCAATGACGGCAAGCAAATGACAGATGTGTGGCGACTCCCGGCAATCGCCCGTTGGGAGAAATCATGCGGCAAACATCCCACACAAAAGCCATTGGCTCTTCTCACCCGCATAATTCTCGCCAGCACTGATGAACATGATTGGATTCTTGACCCTTTCGCTGGTTCATCTACAACTGGAATTGCTGCCAACTTATGTGGACGAAGATTTCTGGGCATTGAGCAGGAGGGTGATTTTGCTACTCTATCTATGTTTAGACGTAATGAAATTGACAATGCGCAGATACGTCTGTCTTTTCTTAGCAAGTTAAAGGATTTATCTTATATGATTCAAAATGGTGTGGTAAATGAGGCAATTCCTGAATATGGAAATGACTTGCCTTTCTAACTAAATAGATTTTTGCAAATCTGGATATGACAAAATAAATAAGTAGGTTATCATTTGCGATAACAATATGTTGAATATAACTTGAAAAGTGTTGAAAGGAGAAGTCGTGGTTTCCATATAAATAATTTTATTATTAACTTTGTTATGTATTAAACGGAGTATTTATGGATAAACGGATATTGGTGGTGGACGATGAGGAGACGCTGTGTGAGGCGTTGAGGTTCAATCTGGAAGCGGAAGGCTATCAGGTGGATGTGGTTTACAGCGCGGAGGAAGCTCTCTCGCTTGACTTGACACGTTACGACCTTCTGCTGCTTGACATCATGATGGGAGAGATTTCCGGCACTCAGCTTGCGCGAATCCTGAGGTCCAATCCCGCCACATCGTCACTACCCATAATCTTCTGCACAGCTAAGGACTCGGAGGATGACATGGTGAACGGTCTCGACCTCGGTGCCGATGACTACATCATGAAACCGTACTCCGTTCGCAATGTGCTGGCACGTGTAAGAAGTGTGCTAAGGCGCACAGCCGATGCCCCGGCTACGGCGAATGCGGTGCAGTCCGATGTGATAAGCTACAAGAATCTGGCTGTCATTCCGAGCAAAAAGATATGCACGGTCAACGGTGAGGAAGTAAAGATGCCCCGTAAAGAGTTTGAGATACTTCTGATGCTGATGTCAAACATCGGGCGAGTGTTTACACGTGAAGAGATACTCAATGCCATATGGACCGAGGAAGTGGTGGTGATTGACCGCGTGGTGGATGTCAACATCACGCGTATCCGTCAGAAGATAGGCGAATACGGGCGTAACATCGTCACCCGTTCAGGCTACGGCTATGGATTTCTAAGCGATTAAATAATCAGTCAGGATATGTCTCGACACCGCCTTACTTATCCCAAACGCCTTTTTCTGTGGCTGCTTGGC
This sequence comes from Bacteroidales bacterium GP4, assembly GCA_001701065.1. Lineage (GTDB taxonomy): Bacteria > Bacteroidota > Bacteroidia > Bacteroidales > Muribaculaceae > Muribaculum. Next base: position 6,750 of record DAAL01000035.1, on the reverse strand, counting down.
TATTCGCTCCTGCTTGTGGGGTGTTTTGTGGTGTTTCAATACCACAGGGAAAAGCAGTTTAAAGTCTCGGAACTGGACTCTCAGCTTCAGCTTGTGAACACTTACATCCTCACCGAGCTTGAGAAGGGGGTAAGTTTCCGTGATATTGACCTTTCCGATTTCCATAAGTTCAAGGACCTGCGTGTGACTGTAATCGACAATGCCGGCAATGTGATTTACGACACCACTCTTGACTCTGTGCCGGGGACCAATCATCTGCATCGCAGGGAAATACTAAAAGCCATGCGAGACGGCTCAGGCTACACGGTGCGCCGCCATAGCGAGAGCACGGGCGCAACTTACTTCTACTCCGCCAAGATGGGCGACAATGACTACATAGTGCGCACGGCGGTGCCTTACTCGGTGTCGTTGAGCGGACTGCTCCGTGCCGACTACGGGTTTCTGTGGTTCATGTCGGTCATTACGCTGTTGATGTGCATTCTCGGCTACTATGCCACCAAGAGAGTGGGGGTGCACATATCGCGCCTTAACGCTTTTGCCGACAGCGTGGAGAAAGGGGAGAGGATATGCGACATCGAGCCGTTTCCCCATGATGAACTTGGAGAGATCTCCAACCATATTATAAGACTGTATGCGCGGCTCCAGGAAGCTGATGCCGCGAGAGTGAGGGAACATAAGGCTTCCCTCCGTGAGCAGCAGGAGAAAGAACGCATAAAGAAGCAGCTTACCAACAATATAAACCATGAACTGAAAACCCCTGTAGCGTCGATTCAGGTGTGCGTGGAGACATTGCTTGCCCATAAAAATCTGTCGGAGGAGAAACGTCAGGATTTTCTGGAGCGGTGCCTTGCCAATACCGAACGGCTTAAACGCCTTCTTGCCGATGTGTCGCTTATAACGCGGATGGACGACGGCGGAACAGCGATAACCAAGGTGCCGGTGGAGCTTTCATCGGTGGTGGAGGAGGTCGTGGCTGAATGTGAACCGTTGGCACAAGCCAAGGGCATCATCATCGACAACGGTATCTCAACGCCCATACTGATGGAGGGCAACCATAGCCTGCTTGCCTCCATTTTCTGGAATCTGATAGACAACGCCATCGCTTACAGCGGCGGCGACAGGATAACGCTGAAACTCGTGTCAGCCGGTGACAACAGGATAGAGATAACCGTGGAGGACAATGGCACAGGAGTGGCTGAGGAGCATATCCCGCACCTCTTCGAGCGGTTCTACCGTGTGGACAAAGGGCGGTCACGTGCCATGGGCGGCACGGGGTTGGGGCTTTCCATCGTCAAAAATGCCGTGGCGTTCCACGGCGGCAGAATTACCGTGGCTAACAGGCATTCTGGCGGACTGAAATTCAATATCACATTTTCTTAAACTTTTTGAAATAATTTTGAAATGATTTCTGTGTTACTTTGTTATGAAATTTTGAACATAACATATAAGTTGCATAGAAAGTATGGATATTTTATTCTTGTGTATTGTAGTATTTTTGTTCCTTTTGGCAGTTTTTGACCTATCCGTGGGGGTCAGCAACGATGCTGTCAACTTCCTCACCTCCGCCATCGGGTCGAAAGCCGCGTCGTTCAAGCGCATCCTCATCGTGGCTTCCATAGGCGTTTTCATAGGCGCGGCGATGAGCAACGGCATGATGGACATAGCCCGGCACGGTATATTCCGTCCCGAGTATTTTTCGTTCTATGACCTCATCTGTATCTTCATGGCGGTGATGGTGACTGACATCATCCTTCTTGACGTGTTCAATTCGCTGGGTATGCCCACATCAACTACCGTGTCGATGGTCTTTGAGTTGCTTGGGGCTACATTTGTGGTGGCGCTTATTAAGATGTTCGGCGGAATCGACTTGGGATTCAACGACTTGCTCAACACCGAGAAGGCATTGTCCGTTATTCTCGGTATCTTCCTGTCGGTGGCTATAGCCTTTATTTTCGGTACAATAGTGCAGTTCATCTCCCGAACTATTTTTTCGTTCAATTACCGTAGCAACCTTAAATGGAAGATTGGCATTTTCGGCGGCATATGCGCTACCGCCATTGTATATTTCCTTCTTATCAAGGGAGCCAAGGACATGAACTTCATGACTCCTGATGTAAAACAATGGATCAACGCCAATACCGCGATGATTATAGGCGGATGCTTCGTGTTCTTTACTTTGCTCATGCAGTTGCTTCATGTGCTGAAAGTGAATGTGCTTAAAGTGGTGGTGCTCATGGGCACTTTCTCTCTTGCCATGGCTTTCGCCGGCAATGACTTGGTGAACTTCATCGGTATTCCGCTCAGCGGACTTGCTTCCTATCAGGACTATATGTCCAATGGCGGGAGCGACGCTCACGGCTTCCTGATGGGGTCGCTTAACGGTGACGCTGACACTCCCATCTATTTCCTTATAGGTGCCGGTGTGATTATGGTGGTCGCTCTCGCTACCTCCAAGAAAGCCCGTAATGTCACAAAGACCGAAATAGGGCTTGGCTCACAGCAGGGTGGCGACGAGATGTTTGGCTCGTCGAGGATTGCGCGCCGTCTTGTGCGCTGGTCCCTCAATATCATAGCGTTGGTGCGCAAGATTACTCCTCCGCGTGTGCGTCAGTGGTTCAACAAGCGGTTCAACGTGGACGAAACCATTATGGAGCAGGGCGCGGCGTTTGACCTTATACGCGGTTCGGTCAATCTCGTGCTTGCCGGAGCGTTGATAGCCCTGGGAACGTCGTTGAAGCTCCCTCTTTCCACTACGTTCGTGACATTCATGGTGGCTATGGGTACTTCGCTGTCGGACCGTGCATGGGGCAGGGAAAGCGCAGTGTTCCGCATCACAGGTGTCATCTCGGTTATAGGCGGATGGTTCCTGACTGCCGGAGTGGCGTTTATAGGTGCCGGAATTATCGTGGCGGCGATGCATTACGGCGGTCACTGGGTGATGCTGGCTCTCGGCGTGCTTACCATCTTCCTGCTTGTGCGCAGCAACCGCCGCTTCCGTTCTCGCCGTGAAGAGGAGAACGGTGACGCGCTGTTCCAGACCATTCTTGCCACCGAGGATAAGAATCAGGCGTGGAGCCTGTTGCTCCTTTACATTACCGAACAGCAGCAGAAGTTCGTCAGTTACGCCGATGAAAGCTACCAAGGCATCACTGAAGCTTTCCTGAAGGAGAACGCGAAGGTGCTCGGCAAAGCCGAGTCAAGCCTGTCAAGACAGAAAAGCACGCTGAAAAATTCACGCCGTAAGGAGACACTGTGCTTGCGCAACGTGAACCGTCAGACAGCTATCGAGAAAAGCACCTGGTTCTACCTGAGCAATAACTGCTGCATGGGAATACTGTACAATCTGTATCGTATCAACGAGATATGCAAGGAGCACATAGAAAACAACTTCCGTCCGTTGCCGGGACAGTATGTGGGCGAATTTGAGCTTATCCGCACCCGTATAGGCGTGCTATTCAGCGATACTCTCGACATGATGGCGACCAACACACTGGAGACGGTGCCTATGCTGCGCCGCCATTGCGACGAGATTAAGGATGCGATTTCCGACACTTACCATCGGCTCCACGAGCAGCTGCGCGAAGGCGACCCTGCATCCATGACGGTGCTCTACGTGTACATCAACATGCTTCAGGAAACTCAGGAAATGGTGTCGGGCATGAGAAAATACCTCCGTGCTTACGCCAAGCTCAGGGACAGCGATTTCCGTTCGCGTGTGCCAGCTAAAGCTGTGGCAGGATAGAAATAGTTTTGGCTATTCCGTTAAAAGTCATTATATTTGTGCCGTGAGGCAAATAGACAGAATGTCGGGAACTGTTTAGTTGCGGTTCCCGGCATTTACATTTAAGGACTACCTGATATGAAGAAACTGCCGTTTCTGCTTGTCTCTCTTCTCTTTTTGCTATGGGGTGTCGCCAACAACATGAATGACACGTTGTTGGCTGCGTTCAGGCGCATTATGTCCATGAGCGACCTCCAGACATCGTTTGTGCAGTTTGCTTTCTACGGCGCATATTTCTGCTTTGCTATTCCGGCGGCTATGTTCATTCGCCGCTACTCCTATAAGTCGGGTATATTGTTGGGGCTGTTCCTGTACGCTCTCGGCACCATGCTTTTCTTCCCTGCCGGAGAGGCGGCATCCTATGGATTTTATCTTTTCGCCATCTATGTCATGGCGGGAGGATGCGCAGTACTTGAGACCACCGCTAATCCTTACATCCTGTCGATGGGACCTCACGAGTCGGCTACACGGCGGCTCAACATAGCGCAGACTTTCAATCCCATAGGGGCGATATGCGGCATACTTCTGAGCCGGCATTTTATACTTTCGGAACTTCAAAACGCCGATGCCGCCGAACGGCTGAGCATGGCGCCTGCCGCGCTTGCCGAGATGCAGCGTCACGAACTGAATGCCGTGTCAGGCACTTATATGTTCATAGGGTTCGTGCTGTTGATGCTGCTTGTGGTCATAGCGTGCGTGAAGATGCCGAAGGATAAGGACGATTCCGATAATCCCGGCATCGCGGCTACTTTCAGGCGNNCGGTTGTGGCTCATTCCGCGCTACCGCCGTGGGGTTATGGCGCAGTTCTTCTACGTGGGGGTGCAGACCGGGGTGTGGTCGTTCACCATACGCCTTGCCATGGAGCGTCTCGGCATCTTGGAAAAAGAAGCGTCGCTGATATTCCTTTACTCGATTGTGGCTTTCACCCTGTTCCGCTTTCTTTTCACGTGGCTTATGGGATTTATTCGCCCCGTTAAGCTTCTGTTTGCGGCATGTGTGGGCGCGATTGCTTGCACCGCGGTGGTTATCCTGTGTGACGGTTGGGTGTCCATGGGTGCCTTGATAGGCATCTCGGCTTGCATGTCCTTGATGTTCCCCACCATCTACGGCATAGCTCTTGAGGATGTTACCGGCTCGACGGCTAAGATAGCCGCTTCGGGGCTTATCATGGCTATACTTGGCGGCGCGTTGCTCACTCCCGTCCAGGCGTTGGTGTCCGACGAATGCGGCATAGGGGTGTCCTTCGTGGTGCCGTTAGTGTGTTTTCTCGTGATACTCATTTATTCATTAAGCGTAATAAAAGAACGTAATGTTACAAAATAAAAGGAAGAAGGTATTTGTGTCAGGATGTTACGACATGCTTCACTCGGGGCATGTGGCGTTTTTCAAGGAAGCCTCCCGTTATGGCGACCTCTATGTGGGAATAGGTTCCGATGCCACTATCGAAGAGTTGAAGCACCGTAAAACCGTGTATTCGGAGAAGGAGAGGCTTTACATGGTGAAGGCAATCCGCTATGTCACTGACGCTTTTATAAATTCCGGTTCCGGAATGATGGACTTTGTCGATACGCTCGACCGGGTTAAGCCTGACGTTTTTGTGGTAAACTCTGACGGCGGCAACGACACAAAGCGGGAGTTCTGCCGTGAGCGCGGCATTGAATATGTTGTGCTTGAGCGTGAGCCTGATGCGGGGCTTGAAGCCCGTTCCACCACATCGCTCCGCAACGGAGTGAAATCGCATCTGCCCTACAGGGTGGATATTGCCGGCACATGGATCGATCAGCCTTATGTGTCGGAGCATGGGGCTGGATGGGCGATTACAGCATCGATAGAGCCTACCCATGAGTTCATGGAGCGTGGCGGCATGTCCACATCGACCCGTAACGCCGCAAGGAAGATATGGCCTTACGAACTTCCCAATTATAATGAAGAGATGCTTGCACGGCTATTGTTCTGCTTCGAGAATAACCCTGAGAACGAGGGGCATGTGTCAGGCGCGCAGGATGCGATAGGAATATGCATGTCGGGGCTTACGCGTCACTATTACGACGGTCATTACTGGCCCTCCAAGATTGAATCCTGCCATGACGAGGCTGTGCTGTCATGGCTTGAGCGGCATGTGTGCATTGTGCCTATGTTTCCGCGCCGTGAAGGCTGTTCGGTGGTGGAAGGGAGGTGTATAACGGCGGATAAGGTCAAGGCGTTGACATCGGCTGCCGACTGCTGTTGGGATGCTATAATGAAGCGTGACCTGGATGCCTTTGCCGCTGCTTTCGCCGATTCATTCAATGCGCAGGTGGCTATGTTCCCGGCAATGATGCAGCCGGGAGTGCAGGAGTTTATCGACCGTTGGAAAGGCACAGCCAAAGCCTGGAAGATGCTCGGAGCCGGCGGGGGCGGACATCTCGCCATCGTAGTTGAAAAGATACCCGAAGAGGGCGTTATCCCCATCAAGATAAGAAGGAAAGATTCATTTTAAAGATTGAACCCGTGGAGCAGAATTCAAAAATATATGTCGCCGGACACCGCGGAATGGTGGGTTCGGCAATCGTGCGCGAACTGAAGCGTCAAGGATACACAAATATCGTCACCCGCACCCACAGCGAGCTTGACCTCATCAACCAGCAGGCGGTTAATGACTTCTTCGCTGAGGAACGACCGGAGTACGTGTTCCTCGCCGCCGCCAAGGTGGGC
>DAAL01000035.1:0-250 GCA_001701065.1 Bacteroidales bacterium GP4 | reverse complement strand
GACTTCATGTACGACAACATGATGCTGGAAATGAACGTCATAAACGCCGCATGGCGCAACGGCTGCAAAAAGCTGGAGTTTCTCGGCTCGTCGTGCATCTATCCGCGAATGGCACCACAGCCCATGCCCGAAAGCTGCCTGCTGACATCGGAGCTGGAGAAGACCAACGAGGCGTATGCCCTCGCCAAAATTTCCGGTCTTAAATACTGCGAATACCTTAACCGCGCTCCTTGATGGAAAGCTCCTTGCC
>DAAL01000205.1 GCA_001701065.1 Bacteroidales bacterium GP4 | reverse complement strand
CCGGAGGACGGAGTGAACACGGAACGAGCCAAAGACTATCTGCCCTTAAGGGAAACATATTTTGAACTTTCCACCAAAGAAAGGGAGGAAATGAAAGAACAGACAGAGTTAAGGGAACGGCTTAATTCGCTGTATGATGATTTTGTTTCCAAATGGGGATATTTCCACAACAATGACAACAGGGAGTTTTTCATGCTTGACAGTCTCGGTGTAGAGGTATTCACTATCGAGACACAGAACGGCACGGAAATCTCAAAGTCCGACATCATGCGTGAGCCTGTGGCTTTCAAAAAGATAGAGACAGACACCGTTATGACACCCACCGAAGCACTTGCAAGCAGCCTTAATTTTTACGGTGGTGTGAATATGCCCTATATATTAAAATCCACACGACAGAGCGAAGACGATGTGATAGAAGCCCTCAAAGGCGAAATTTTCTTTAATCCCATGATATATGACTGGGAAGCCAAAGGCAAGTTTATTGCCGGGAATGTCATTGCCAAGCAAAAGGACATACTGTCCTGCATGGAAGAAATGCCGGACGATGTAAAGGAATATGCGGCACTGTCATTAAAGGCTCTTGAAGATGCGACCCCCGAACCGATACCCTATGAGGAACTTGATATAAACATGGGCGAGCGTTGGATTGACCCGCAGCTTTACGCTATGTTTGCCTCTGAGCTTTTCGGAGCCGAAACACAGGTAATGTATTTCGACGTGAACGATACCTATGTAGTGTCGCTCCGTGGCTATTCGGCTGTTGCATACAACACCTATTCAGTCCGTAACTATAACGGAGAGGAGTTGTTTGTTCATGCCCTGCATGACACCGTGCCGGAAATCACAAAGGAGATTTATTGTGACGGAGAGAAAAAGCGTGTTCCCGACGAGGAAGCGATACAGGAAGCCGGAGCGAAGATACAGGAAATCAGAAACCTTTTCAATGAATGGCTTGACCGTCAGCCCCTTTTTGTGCGTGATGAGATTGTCACCACCTACAACGAGCGTTTCAACTGCTATGTCAGACCGAGCTATGACGGCTCATGTCAGACATTCCCCGGACTTTCGTTTAATCAGTTTGGCTATGATGTGCTGTACCCCTCACAGAAAGATGCCATTCAGATGATTAAACAGAACGGTGGCGGCATCTGCTGGCACGCAGTAGGAACAGGCAAGACCATGATTATGTGTGTCGCCGCCTACGAAATGAAGCGTCTCGGACTATGCAACAAGCCTATGATTATCGGTCTTAAGGCAAATGTGCATGAGATAGCCGACACATTCAGAAAGGCGTACCCTTCAGCAAGGATATTATATCCGGGCAAAGAGGATTTCACCCCTGCCAACCGCATGGAGGTTTTTGCAAAAATCAAGAACAACAACTGGGATTGCATCATTCTCACGCACGACCAGTTTGTGAAGATACCTCAATCGGAAGAAACGATGATTGATATTTTCTCGGAAGAACTTGCTGACGTGGAACGCTCCCTTGAGGTGCTTGAACAATCGACCATGCGCTACCGCACAGGGAAAATGCAGAATGGACTTGAGAAACGGAAACAGAACCTTACCGCCACACTCGCACAGTTGCGCCATCAGATTGAGACAAGAAAGGACAATGCCGTGGATTTCCGCTCAATGGGAATAGATCACATTTTCGTGGACGAGTGCCATGCGTTCAAAAATCTGATGTTCCAGACACGCCACACAAGGGTAGCCGGAATTGGGAACACCAAAGGCTCACAAAGAGCGATGAACCTGCTTTTCGCTATAAGGGATATTCAGAAACGCACAGGGCGAGACCTCGGCGCAACATTCCTTTCGGGTACTGTTGTGGTAAACGCCCTTACCGAGCTATATGTAATGTTCAAATACTTGCGCCCAAAGGAGCTTAAAAGACAGCAAATATCATGCTTTGATGCCTGGGCTGCTATCTATACCCTCAAATGTGCGGACTACGAGCTGAATGTTACCGGAGCGATTAAGCGCAAAGAGCGTTTCCGCTCTTATATCAAAGTGCCGGAACTCGCCATGTTCCTGCGTGAGATTACCGACTACCGTACAGCCGAAATGATAAACCTTGACGTGCCGGAGAAAAATGTGCGTTTCCTGACGCTCAAACCAACGCCCGAACAGGAAGAAATGACGGAGCGGCTTGTATTGTTCGCCAAAACAGGCGAATGGGCTGACCTCGGACTTGAAATGCCTGAACCCGAAAACCTTGACAAAGCAAAAATGCTTGTTGCAACCAACATAGCGAGAAAGATGTCGCTTGATATGCGACTGTTGGGCGACGCTTTCAGTGATGATGCAGGAAACAAGGCTTCGGTATGCGCCCGAACCGTATATGATTACTATGTACGCTCAAATGCCAACCGTGGCACACAGTTTGTTTTCTGTGACCTCTCGACATACAAGCCCGACCAGTGGAATATCTACAGCGATATAAAGGAGAAACTTATTGTATTAGGTATTCCGGCGGATGAAATTCAGTTTATTCAGACTGCCACTACAGAAAGAGCGAGAAAGAGGTTGTTTGCCGATATGAACAGCGGAAAAGTCCGGGTGCTTTTCGGTTCAACCGTCATGCTTGGTACAGGCGTGAATGCACAGGAAAGAGCCGTTGCAGTGCATCATCTTGAGATACCGTGGCGACCTGCTGATATGGAGCAAAGAGACGGCAGGGCTGTCCGCAAGGGCAACACTGTAAAACTCTGGGGCAACAACACGGTCGATGTAGTTGTGTACGGCACAGAGAAAACACTTGACGCCTACAAGTTCAATCTGCTTAAGAACAAACAAATGTTCATCAATCAGATTAACAACGGCACTATTGCGGTACGACGTATCGACGAGGACAGCATGGACGAGGACAACGGCATGAATTTTGCTGAGTTCGTGGCGATACTTTCCGGAAATACTGACCTGTTGGAAAAAGCCAAACTTGACAACCGCATTATGCAGTTGGAAAAAGAACGTGCCATATTCAAGAAAGAACGCATCCGAGCGGAACGCAAGATTGCCGCCAACGAGGAAACCATAGTAAGGGCAAAGGACATCAAGGCGAAAATGGAAATGGATCTTGAGTATGTTTCCTCATATCAGGGAGAGACCTACATAACGATGTTGTCTGAAACAGCCGTCACCACAGACGAGATAGGACGTGAGCTGCAGGCTATCGCCAAGAACAACCGTAATGCCGGGTTTACAGCCATAGGCAGCTACATGGGGTTAAACCTGCTTGTAAAATCAGAATATACCCTGACAAATTGTTTCGACCACAACTCTTTTTATGTGGAGGGATTGAACGGTCTTAAATACCGTTACGGCTCCACCGGCGCATTGCCAATCGCTTTTTCAGAAAAAGTGCAGTACCCCGGATTGACCCTGCAGAGGCTTCCGGCTTTGATTGAAACCAAAGGCAAGGAAATTGCACAGCTTGAAAACGAGCTGCCTGTACTACGAGAGATACTTAACCGCACATGGAGCAAGACCGACGAGCTGTCAAGGCTCAAAGTTCAGTGCGAGGCTCTGCAGAAGAAGATTGACGACGAGCTGAAAAAGGCTGAAAATTCACAGCCTGTAGCTGACATCACCGACAAAGCTGCTTAATAATTACCATATATTTAACCTTTACTCCCTGTCTGGTTGTGAAACCGGGCAGGGATATTATTTTATGGTTCGGAATGACGAAATTAGATATATCGTATAGCAATCTATTGTTAGGAACATCCATTACTACAACCGAGCTAAAAGACACTCCTGTTATAATCAACTTTTACTCCCGTGCCAACCATTTTTATTACAATTCCCTTTTATATGAGTTAATAAATGCCGGCTCGGATTCATAAGGACGGCTCGACACTCCATGGTCGTAGATTACGCAGTGGCGATGAATGTCTGTTATTTCATTGTCCGAACTGTGTCCCATAAGGGAAGTACGGAGAAAGTCATAACTGAACAAACATGAATGTATTGTTCCTCTGCCGACATACTCCTTCTTGCCTTCCTTTATGGCAGTTCCGGCAATCTCATCAGGCAGGCATCGCTTACACTTCTCCATTTACGACTATTTCGTTTTTTCGGCCGTCCTCACACCCTGCGCCACATTTCCCAGTTATATCCTTTTGTATTTCTAAGTTCATAACCTTTTTATATTTGATTCTCCGGTTTCCAGACCAACCGTGGATATTTCCGATGCGAAGTTAGGTTGCCGTTCCTTACATACAAGTCCAGAGCTGCCGGTGTCTGTTGGTAAAATCTTCCTTGCCGGTACAAGAGTATTTTACCAATAGACAGACTTGTAATTATTTCACTTTCCAACCTCCGGTAGCACGTAAATAATCCCCGGATGGTCGGCAAAGTCCGAATGAAAGGGAGAGTATCAACTTAAAAACAACTGCAACTATGAAGATTTTTTGTGTAAGCGGCTTTTGCCCCAGTTCGGAGGACGGAGGCATCCACATCGTAAACAATGTGTTTTCAAGTCTTGAGCAAGCGGAAGAAGCTTTGTCGGACGAGATAGAGATAACACGCGAGAATGCCCAACTTGCAGAAAGCGTTAAAGGCATCGGCAAAGGTAACGGAACATGGACGGAAACGATAGAGAATATCCACGGGAGCAAATATGTCATCAAGAGATATTCATGTCAGATTTCTGCCGACTTGGAGGACGAGGGAGCTTTGGAACTCTTAAGGAAGATGTCAGCAATAGGGCTACTGGACGATTTCAGCGGCACAAGTATAGCCGAGAGCATTACAATACCACATTTCTTTTCTGCCCTGCCGTTCAAAATCGCATCGCTGACTATTTCATCAAAAGAATTATAATCAGCCTCCTTCCTTTGAAAAGCCTATGTGAACCATAGGCTTTTACTTTGTTGGATTTCCTTTTATATCCATGATATGCCGTTTATATCCTCTTTTATCCCCCGGAAACCATTTATATATCTTTTCATCCATCGGTATTCATCGACACTCCGGGATTATTGTCAGCGCGAAGGTAAGGCTTCGATCCATTGATGCCAATTCCCGGTCTTGCAGATGTCTGCCGAAAAATCTTCCTTGTCGGACAAGAGTATTTTTCGTTGCCAGACTTGTCCTCATGTTTCTCGTTACCTTGATTCTGCCCTGAAATAACTCCCGTAAGGTCGAAAATAGACCGAAAGTAGGGAAAATGAAGTAAAACTAAAAAACTATGTAATCATGCCTAACTGGTGTTATACATCCTACACGTTTGTAGGAGAAGAAAAGGAGTTAAAAGAACTCCACAACATAATGAAAGGTCTTGAAGAAAGAAACGAACCTTTAGTAGAAAACGGCTTCGGAAAGTCTTGGCTCGGATGCCTTGTTGAAGCTTTGGGTAAAAATTGGAAAGACGTGTGGTGTCGTGGCGATTGGAATAACCTTGAATTATCAGCCGACACACTGAAATTCACTACTGAAACCGCATGGAGCGCAGCAGACGAGGTTATGACTCTTATATGTGAAAAATACCCCTCTCTCGGCTATTACTACTATACTGAAGAACCGGGAATGGGAATATATCAGACCAATGATGACTACGGTGAATACTATCCCGACCGCTACTATGTAGACCTATGCACCGAGGACGGATGTTATCAGCAGGAGTATTTTACCGACCTTGATGATGCAATCTCGTGGATTGGGAAAATGACGGAGCAGGAATTTAAGTCGGAAGATGATGTGACAGCCTATTTCGATAAAATCATAGAAGATAATGATGACGCATACTGTTTCATTCACGAAATAGAAATATCAAATACATAAAGGTATGGAATACAAGGATTATGAATTTAACGGCAAGACATATCATTGTCGCGTGGTGGAAGACAAGGATGGAGAAAAACTTGTAATCGGCGGCACGGATTTCCTTGACGCTCTACATCCGAGGGCATTCGGGGACGAAAACGATGGTTTTGCAAGCAAAGAAGCAGAAAGTATCTATGATGAGATTTTCTACTTTACCAATGTCGTAGACCTTCAGCTTGATGATGAACAGATGATTGAACTCCTCAAACTCGATAATCCCGAATGGTTTGAGTGAAACTTATAGAAGATTTGCATAGGTTGGAGGTCTCTGCTTCCGACCTATGCGTGTATTTTTTGGGGGAGGTTTTATAATCCCTGTTGTATTATTCTCATGCCTTTCCCTTTTTTACTTTCTACTGCCTCTTTTACCCTTTTATAAATCCCCTTACGTTTTTAACAGTACAGCCAATTTTACGACCTCATTCCTTTTGTACTACCTTTCATCTTCGAGATCCGGGATTCGATCCCATCATGCCGGAACCGGTTGGTTTTACCGATGCAAAGTTCTGTCATCGCCGCTTGATTCGTCGGTTTGAAGTGCATTTCTGCAAAATTCTTCCTCCTTCGGAGAGTAATTTCCCAGAAAAACCGTCGCATAAAGCTCATTGCCGATGACTGTGTGGGGCATCATAAAACCCACAAACGGTTCCGACAATAAGGGACTGAAGTAAGGGAAAAATAAACATTAACCCACAATTAAATCATTTAAGGTATGACAACAACCGCCATTCAGTCAGCAAGCGCAATGAACCTCACAATGGTTGCATTGGCAAACATTCAACCAAGTGCATACAACCCTCGCAAGCACTATGCCGAGGAAAGCCTCGCAGAACTCGCCGAGAGTATTCGTCAGCAGGGAGTGCTTCAGCCTATAAAGGTACGCCCACTCGCTGATACCGACCGCTACGAAATCGTCTTTGGGGAGCGCAGATACAGAGCCGCCCAAATAGCAGGTCTCGCAGAAATGCCTGTAACAATAGCGACATATTCCGATGAAGAAGCAGAGGAAATCGCCATAACCGAAAATCTCCACCGTGAGGACGTGACCCCCATAGAGGAAGCCAACGCCTATCAGCGTCTCATTGACAGCGGACGCCATGATGTCTCCACTCTCGCTATCCTTTTCGGAAAGTGTGAGAATTATATCCGCTCACGTCTCAAGTTTACAGCCCTTATTCCTGAAATTGCCGAACTTATGACGGCAGAGAGCATATCCATAGGCGTAGCTAATGAGATATGCCGATATGGAGAGGACATTCAGCGTGAGGTGTATGAGCAGCACCTCAATAATGCCGGAGGTTACGGCAGTTGGCTTGGCATGAAAGCCACCGAAATTGCGGAAGCCATACAACATCACTACACCAACAATCTGGAGCATTATGGTTTCGACAAGAGCGTATGCGCCCTATGTCCGAGCAATACCAATCATTTGCTACTTTTCAGTGACGGTGGTTGTGGCAATTGCACCAACCGCAAGTGTCTTGCAGAGAAAGTTACATCGCACATAGTGGACGAGGCTGTAAAGGCGGTTGAGAATGACCCTCATATCGTATTAAGCCATGGCAAATATTGTTACAACTCCGAGGCTGTAAACCGACTCAAGGGAATGGGGTATGAGGTAGTTGCTACCGACTATGTAACACGTTTCCCAAAATTGGACGAAGTTCCCGAT
>DAAL01000079.1 GCA_001701065.1 Bacteroidales bacterium GP4 | reverse complement strand
CTCAGGAGCCACAATATCCGATATCAGCTTATCGACGGGACAAACACCGCGTTGCATATACCGTATCACCGCATTGAAATCGGCGGGAAGAGCATTGCGGGAACCTCTTATGTCAAGTTCCTTCTGCACAAAAAGCTTGGTGTGGAAAGTGACATCGGACTTTGCATAGCCTATGCACACCACACGTCCGGCAAAAGCCACTTCATCCACAGCCATGACATAAGTGGGAGCGGAACCCACGGCTTCAACCACCACATCAGGTCCCTCGCCGGAAGTTATCGCCATCAATTGTTCATGCACGTCAGAGACCTTGGAATTGACGGTGTAAGCGGCACCCAAACGACGCGCAAGCTCCAGCTTGTCATCGTCAAGGTCGACGGCAACCACTGTCGCGCCACGCATAGCGGCTCTCACAACGGCACCCAGCCCTATCATTCCGCAGCCAATCACCATCACAGTGTCAATGTCAGTGACTGCGCCACGATCCACAGCATGGAAGCCCACGCTCATAGGTTCGATGAGCGCGCAATCCCTTACATCGATGCCCGGAGCCGGTATAACCTTCTCCCAAGGCACCACAATGTAATCGCACATAGCTCCGTTGCGCTGCACACCGAGTGTCTCGTTGTGTCGGCAGGCATTGGGACGCATTTTCTTGCATGAAGAGCATTTTCCGCAAGCAGTGTAAGGATTAACCGTGACGCTCATACCCTTGGTGAACAGTCCGGCAGGCACATCGTCGCCTACCTCTTCGACTTCACCGCCTATCTCATGTCCCGGAATCACCGGCGATATAGCCAGCAGATTCTTGCCAAGATAGGTATTCAAATCGGACCCGCAAAAGCCCACATATTTAATCTTTATCAAAACTCCGCCGGAAGTAAGCTGAGGCATCGGTTTTTCCACCAATGACACCTCACCCGGTGATGTAATCTGAACTGAACGCATATACTATATTATATAATGTTATTAATTATTTCTTTTTTAGAATCCATGACACGATAGCCCCTTATACCGTACCATGCACACACAGCGAAGCATATCATAGGCACCACATAAGCGGCGTGATACCACTTCTCGTTTACCATCATCAGGAAGGCGGTAAGCTGAGGAAGGCATGCGTTACCCACTATAGCCATGACGAGGAACGCCGACCCGCTTTTTGTGTCAGGTCCGAGCGAAGTAAGTGCCATAGAGAACTGAGTGGGATAGATGATGGACATGAAGAATGACACGGCAATCATGGCATATAATCCCACCATGCCGCCAAACAGCACCACGACTATGCACAACACCACGTTGGCGAGAGAATAGAAAATGAGCATGTGGCGAGGTTCAAACCGTCCCATAAGCATGGTACCGATCCACCGTCCCATAAGGAACGCAAGCATGTATATTCCGAAGAATGTGGTAGCTACTGACTCGTCAATACCGGCATAAGTACAGCAATACACCAAGAAAAGACTGTTTATGGCTGTCTGTCCGCCGTTATAGAAGAACTGCGCTATCACTCCGTTACGCAGGTGGGGACGCTTGAACACTCCGAAGTTTATCAGCTTCCCGTTATGAGAACTGTTTTCCTCATTGATGCGCGGCAAGCGTGAGAAGATGAATATCACCGCGATGATTATCAGCAACAGTGCAAGCGCGAAATAGGGGCCTTTCATGGCTTCCGTCTCGGCATGGATATAGCCTTCCCATCCGCCGGCATACCCCTCGGGAAGTGTCTCGCGGGTGTAGCTTTCACCGCTAAGTATAATCTTGCTGATGAACATGGCGGCGATGAATGCGCCGAGACCGTTGAACGACTGGGCAAGGTTCAACCTTCTATGCGCTGTCGCCGGATTGCCGAGTACCGTTACATAGGGATTGGCGGCAGTCTCAAGAAAGCACATTCCGGTGGCTATGATGAAGAACACACACAGATAAAACCAATACTCCTTCAATTCGGCAGCCGGAAAAAACAACAATGCCCCGGCAGCCGCCATAAGAAGCCCGAATATAATCCCTGCCTTGTAAGTGTAACGTTTCATGAACATGGCTATGGGTATCGGGCATATGAAGTAAGCAAGCCAATAGGCAGTCTCGGTAAAAGATGCCTCAAACGGAGTCAGCTCACATGTTTTCATCAGTTGACGTATCATTGTCGGCAACAGGTTGGCGCTGATAGCCCACACAAAAAACAGGCATATGACAAGCGCCAACGGTATCAGATATTTTTCGTTCTTTTTCATTCTGACATATTTTTAATATAAGGAAGCTTCACCAAATTCTTAAACCCGTAGAATCTACGGGCATTCTCGCCAAGGAATGCGCGCTTGTCGTCATCGGAAAGCAATGGCGATTTCAGGATAAAATCGTAGGACATCCGGTAAGTAATAGCCGTGATGGTGCGCGGATAGTCCGATCCCCACATAAGTTTGTCCATTCCCACTGTGTCGACAGCCTCAAGTATAGCCTTGACTGCTCCGTCAAAAGGATAGAACTCGGAATTGAACAACCAAGTGATTCCTCCCGACTCTATGAACACATTATCGTGACGAGCAAGTTTTATCTGTTCAAGCCAACCGTCGGCAGTAACCATTCCGAAGTGACCCACCGCCACTTTCAGCGACGGACATTCCTGAATCACTTCCTCCATTTCAGCCACCTGCGTGTCACCGTCGGCTAAGGTAATCGACAAAATCACCCCCTGCTGTTCCATGAGCTTAAAAAGCGACATCATCTCATCCGAGTTGAGCCACACACGATCCTTGCCGTTAAGCGGAAGCCGGTGAGCCGGAATAGCGATTCCACGGAATCCCTCATCTATAAGCTTGCGCGCCTCCGGCAAAAATCCGGGACGGCGGAACTCGCACAGTCCGCACACAAAGAAGCGGTCAGGGTAGTCAGCGACGACTTTTTTAAGGTACTCGTTCTGGTTTCCGTCGATAAATTCCTGGGTAATGACAGCCGCCGACACCTGAGCGTAGTCCATATTGGACAGAAACACCTCAGCTGAGTTTTTACCGTCGATCATGAACGGCGGAAGCATCTGGCGTTCCTCCCCCATAAAATCAGCCCTTCCGTTAGGGAGAGGTCTTATGGGCAAACCGTTGACTACGGCTTCCTGCCTGAGCCATAAGTGGGCGTGGGCATCAATTATCGTATATCCTTCTGACATGGCACAATGCTTCTAAGAATTGCACCAGCTCACGCGCTGCTGTTCGCCGATGATTTTCTTTACCTGCTCCACAAGTTCCATGTCGATAGGCTCATTGACGTATTCGATATTTTTCTTCACATTAGCGGGATTAGCCGAACTGAACAATGTAGTGGCTATCCTCGGGTTGCTCACCGCATACTGGATGGCAAGCTTCTCGATGGGATAATGCTTTTCGCGGCAATATTCCACCGCTTTCTTACAAGCCTCGACAAGAGCCGCCGGCGCGGGATGCCATGACGGCACTCCTCTTTCCGACAATAGCCCCATAGCCAAAGGCGAAGCGTTTATCACTCCTATCTCCTTGCTTTCAAAATAATCCAGATAGTCAACCAGTTTATCGTCATTGAGAGTGTAATGGCAGAAATTCAGCACACTTTCCACTGTCCCTGCCGGAGCATGGTCTATGACCCATTTAAGATTCTCAAGCTGAAGATCGGTTATCCCCACGTGCCCCACTATCCCCATGTCACGTAACGACACTAAGGCGGGAAGAGTCTCATCCACCACCTGGTTAAGGTCGGCAAACTCAATGTCATGCACATTTATCAGGTCGATGTGGTCAATTCCAAGCCGATCCATGCTTTCATAGACGCTTTCGATGGCACGTGTGCAGGAATAATCCCATGTGTTGACTCCGTCCTTGCCGTATCTGCCCACCTTGGTGGAAAGATAATACTTGCTGCGGTCAATACCCCGGAGAGCTTTACCAAGCACAGTTTCCGCTTTATAATGTCCGTAGTAAGGGGACACATCGATGAAATTCATTCCCCCTTCAATAGCCGCATACACGGCATCTATAGCCGATGACTCGTCTATGTCACGGAAAACTCCCCCGAGGGAGGATGCTCCGAAACTTAGCGACGACACAGTCATTCCCGTTTTTCCTATTGCACTGTAGTTCATATTGAAAATGCGATTTATACTTTTTGCAAATTTAATGACATCAAATCTATTTTAATGGGATTATTCCGTGATTTTATAGGACAAAATCGACATCGGATTTGCATTTAAGCTTTTAATATGCTTATTTTGCAACAAAATAAGAAATCATGGACCATCTACTGATGCTGAATGTGGGATATGCGGTACACGATGCCGACTGGAACTTCACAGGAGTGAACAGCCCCTTCACACGCATATATTATGTGACAAAAGGAATGGCTCGGCTGACAATCAACGGCACGACCCATCGTCTCACCCCTGACCACATGTACATAATCCCCGCATTCACCCAGCATGACGACCAATGCGAGGATAGGTTCGAGCACTATTATGTGCACATCTACGAAAACGACGCTTTCGGACAGAACCTGACGGAAGAAATGGAGTTCCCGGTGCAGATAAAAGGCTCCGACATGGACAAAATGCTGTTCCGGAATCTATGTGACCACAACCGGGCTATGGCTCTCAAAAACAGTGACCCGAAGATATACGACAACAAGCATTCACTCATCGACTGCGTGAGACTGAACCGCGAACGTCCGCTTTTCGACCGCCTTGAATCAGCCGGGATAATATATCAGCTATTGTCACGGTTTGTGAAATATTCAAAACCCAAGTTCCAGACCTCCGACCCGAGACTGCAGAACGCAGTGAAAACCATCAACTCGACAATATCGGACATAGTGCGCATAGAATTGCTCTCGCACAGCGCAGGCATGTCGACCGACCATTTTATAAGAATCTTCAAGAACGAGTTGGGCTGCACTCCGGCACAGTTTATAATAGAGAAGAAGATGATGAGAGCGCGCCTGAAGATAGCTACCGAAATTATGCCTATAAAAGAGATTGCTTACTCGTTAGGGTATGACGATGTGTCATACTTCTCCCGCATCTTCAAGAAGAATGTAGGGCTGACACCGCAGCAGTACCGCCGCTCGTTCAACCAGAACGGCTGACACACCGAACATGATAAAAAGCCCGGCATTTAAGCTTTTTTCACCACCGACGGCGGTAACTCACAAAATCTGTTTTTATTGTGCGTATATAACAAAAAAATGCTAATTGTTTGGGAAATATGATTTTTCTGCATATCTTTGTGTACTAAAACAAAAAACAATCATTTATTAACCTTTTAAAACCACTTTGCCTATAGCATTACATTACTCTAACCAACACAACTTAAAGTAATGCAAAACTTGACAAAACTTACCGATGAGCAATTGGTAAAACAATACATTGGAGGAAACAACGATGCATTTGATGTACTTTTGCGTCGCCACCAGAATAAAATCTTTTCCTATATTCTTAAAATTGTAAAGAACAAAGACATCGCCGACGATATCTTCCAGGAGACTTTCGTCAAGATAATCATGACTCTTAAACAAGGGCGTTATGTGGAGAACGGCAAATTCTCGGCATGGCTCACCCGAATAGCCCACAACCTCATCATCGACCATTTCCGTCAGGAGAAGGCTGAAAACTGCGTGTCGACCGACGAAGAGGATTCCGACCTGCTCAACCGCCGCGACCTGTGCGAAGAAAACATTGAGGACGCAATGGTGGACATGCAAATCAAGGACGATGTGTGCCGCATTATCGAGGCATTGCCTGAGTCACAGAAAGAAGTACTTAAGATGCGCTACTACAGTGACATGAGCTTCAAAGAGATAGCCGATGCCACCGGAGTGAGCATAAACACTGCACTTGGCAGAATGCGCTACGCCATCCTCAACATGCGCCGCATAGCTGAAGAAAATAATATAGTGCTGTCGGCATAAGCCCACAGCACTATATACATTGCTATTTTTTATTGTAGCTTTATTTCGCTTCTTTTTTAAGCAGCATATCTATCGCCTCACGGTAAAGCTCTGCGGGAGCAAGTCCGGCTTGGCTCATGGGCTGAGAACCGTCGGCAGGGAAAAACACCACAAACGGGATAGAACTTATACCGAGATCCTGAGCAAGCTGGGGATTGTCGTCAATGTTAAGCTTATAGAAATCCACTTTTCCGGCATATTCTTCCGAAAGCTCCTCTATCACGGGGGCAAGACGACGGCACGGACCGCACCAAGGCGCCCAAAAATCCACAATGGCAAGCCGCTTTGCCTTCACTACCGCAGAATCGCCTTTGTAATCAAACACATAATCAAGGAATTCCTTTTCATTGATATCGACAACCTTTCCTTCGGCATGAGCACTCAAGCTCAAGGCAAAGAATGCTATTGCCGTCAACATAATCTTTTTTATCATCATCATTACTTTTTAGTCAAGCATTAAACTTATAAACGGACGCACAGCCGGGAAATCCAGCAGTGTACGTGTAGCATGGTTTCCGAACAACAGACTTGAGAACACTTTTATGTCAATGTCATAGTCAGGCTTTATCGATGACGCGTCCACTACCTCCACTTCTCCGTCATGCACCACGAATGTGTGGTTGTTGGCATCAAGACAATCGTCATGGATAGTAAACGAACATCTGAGCTTCGGATGCTGATGAGCAAGCACATCGAGAGCTTTCCGAGCATCTACCACCCTCACCATGCCATGAGCAAGCAATGCGCCCGGGACTTCATTGTACCATCCCCACACAGTGATGGACGACCCGCTGAAAGTATCATGCACAATATTCAGCACAGCATTACGGCTGTCAGTGTCACGTGACAGCACGTCCTTCACTTTCACCTCGGCGGCATCGGTAGGAACCGCGAATGCCATCGCAGCCGGTTCTCCGGTTTTATCAGCTATGGCTATCACAGTGCCACCGTCCACTGAATTATCCATCAGAATCTGGCTGTACTGTTCCCAGGTGTGCTGCACGCATCCGTTACGCCGCATCATGCAGTCGTTGAAAAATTCATAGGCTTCAGGAGTTCCGGTCTCGAATACCTGTCCGTATTCTCCCGTATGGCGGAATGTGTGCTCCGAAGTATAGCGTTCCACATTGATGTAACATGCCGGAGAATAGCCGAACTTCTCATAGTAATGGAACAACCATTCATTGGCAGGAATCAATGTGCTGAACACATCGCCTCTCGCATAGGAATTTTTGATTGCCTCATGCATCAGGCGGCACATACAGCCGCTTCCTCTCCTGACTTTTCGCGTCGCCGCTCCGCAAATGTAGCTCACGGGAACCACTGTGCCATGAAAATTCATGGCATAACGTTGCAGCAACATTGAACTCACTATCTCGCCGTTATCCTTCAGCACCAAAGCGTCCTCGTCACGGTACACCTTGGAGAAGAACATGTCAAGATACTGCTCCGAATCGGAAAAACTTTCCCTCCAAATATCGATAATAGCCTCTTTCTTTTTCATACTATTATAACATCGATATCGGAGGGAATGTTTTAACCCTGATGAGCGCTTCTCAAAAGGTCATTGACAGTCTTTACAGGGTTGAATGTAGCAATGGGAACTTCGATGAACACGGTGTTCCAGTCGCTCATGGCTCCGTTCCACAATCCGGGAAGTTCGAGGGCGCGAAGCTCTTTGCCGTTCTTGGACTTGCTGGAGATGAAACCGGTGTCGGGGTCGACATACTTCGGCAGGTCAAACTTGTTGCCTTCCAAATCCTTGAGGTAGCATACAAGGTCCACCGGATTAAAGTGAGTGGCACGTCCCATCATAGCTTTGTATTCCTCGTTGGCAGGATCTATCTGAGTGCTTTCAAGAATCTGCGGCGAAGTGGAGCCGTCAGGATTGTAGGCGATGAACGGACCACCACCGGGTTCGCCTTCGTTGCGCACCATGCCGCACACTCTCACGGGACGGTTCAGCTTGTTCTTGATGTAGAGCACAAGATCCACATCCTCAAGCTGCTTCATTTTTTCGTCACGTATGTTGAGTGTTTCGTGCAGGAACGCTATCATCTTGCGTATATCCTCGATAGTGTAGTTGCCGCTGTTTATCATCTGAAGATATTCCTTTATCTGGTCATGCACTTCGATGAGGTATCCGGCAAGCACTTTCTTGTATTGTATTGTCACGTCGCGCTGTGAATCAGGCACCACATTGTCAATATTCTTGATGAACACGACGGCTGAGTTTATGTCGTTGAGATTTTCAATCAACGCGCCATGACCGCCCGGACGGAACAAGAGTTTTCCGTTGTCACGGAAAGGAGTATTGTCAGGATTTACCGCAACGGTGTCAGTCGACTTCTTTTGTTCCGAAAGGCTGATGTTGTACTTAACGCCATACTGTTTTTCAAGAGCCGGAACAGCTTCAGCTATCTTCTTTTCAAAGAGAGGACGGTGCTCGGGCGAAACAGTGAAATGCAGATTCACTTCATTTCCGGAATTTTTGGCAGTCTGGGCACCTTCCACAAGATGTTCTTCAAGCGGGGTGCGCGGTCCTGTGGTATAAGAGTGGAATTTAAGCAGTCCTTTGGGAAGATTGCCGTAGTTCAGTCCTTCCGGTTTCAGAAGAGCCGCCACTATGTCCTTATAGCGGTTCTGTGAAAGAAGCGCGGCGATATCGGCATTGTAGATATTCTTGGCTGCTTCATTAAGTTCGTTGTAGAACGCAAACTTTGGAAGTTCATTTATAAACTGGCTTACTGGGCTGCCTTTAGGCAATGAGTCATCGGCTCCGTCGAGGTATTCAAACAAAGCTTTGAACATACGCGACGCAGCACCCGATGCAGGGACAAACTTGAACACTTCTCCGCCGTCGGCAAGGAACTGGTCCCAGCGCGCCACAGCTTTCTTCTGTTCTTCGTCGTCAAGGCTTACTATACCGTCGCCCACTCTTGCGGTATCAAGAATACGCAGATAAGGGAATCCGGTTTCAAAACGCTTGATTTGGGCTTCAAACTGTGCAGGTTCTATGCCTTTGTCGGCTAAAACTTTTTTATCTTCCGGTGTCATATGAAAATAAGGTTAGGGATTAATTATATATACTGTAGCAAATATACAAAAATTTAAACAGTTTCTTATTCAAACATTCATTTTTGTACATATTTTTATGTTTACGTTTATCGGGTCATGCGCTTCAAGAGGTTATAGCTCGGGACTACGCCAAGTTCGCCTGCCTTACTGAGGTCGGCTATACCGGCTTCACGGTTACCGAGTTTAAGATACAGATACCCTCGGTTATAGTAAGCTTCGCCCAGGTCAGGCTTCAACTCTATAGCTTTGGTATATGCGCTTATTGCCGAAGTGTAGTCATTGTTGTAGACAAGTATGTTACCCTTGTTGTAGTGGGCAAACGCCATGCGCGGCGACAGTTCTATCACCTTATTTATGTCGTCAAGAGCCTCGGCGGTCAGCACGGAATTGGACTTTGGAGCCAGACCCATGTTCTTAGGCATGGACGTGTCGTTGCCAAGCGATTCCAATTGGCTGTTGTGCAAGCGTGCATTGGAGCGCAGGAAGTAAGCAAGAGTGAAATCAGGAGTCAATTCGATAGCTTTGTCAAGGTCTTCAATTGCCGCCTTGTAGTTGCGCAAGGTGAAGTAGTCCATAGCCCTTCCGAAATAATCGACTGCCCTCGGCTGATGGGACGACAAGTAAGAATTGTAGTATTCAATCGACGCAAAATGCTTGGCAAACTCGTCCTCGTCATTTATAGTAGGCACATGGTTGGTCACCATCACCAGGAACCTCAACATGCGTGTGGCGTTAAGGTCGTCAATCTCCTTTATATAATAAGGCACTTCCTTAAGCTCGGTCGACACCACATAGTAACTCAATGTAAACGGCGGCTCCACCTCCACCACTATGTTCTGGTCCTGGACTCTGCCGCGGATGTTAGTGTTGTGGTATTCCTCTTTCACATTGGCGTTATTGCTTATGGTAAGCAACGATGTGAATCTGTTGGCTACATCCTCCGAAGTCTCCACTTTCTTGCCGTCTTCGCCTTCTTCGGAATTGCCGCCATCCTCGTTCACCGGTGCCTTGGAGAGCGCAAGCGATTTTTTGTAGTCCTGTTCGCCGTGCACACGGTCGCCCATCAGGCGGTAGTTCTCGCTTCTAAGGAAATAAGCGTTGGCGAAATCAGGGAACGCCTCTATCACTTTGTTCAAGTCCTGATTGGAGCCTTTGTAGTTAGCTATTTCCTTATACAGGATAGCACGGTTGTACAGAGCATGGTAATTGTCAGGCTCCAGGTTAAGTACTTTGGTGAAATCATCAATAGCTTTGTTGTTGTCATGCACCTCGGCGCGCAATAGTCCACGGTTGAACAATGCCGCTTTATTCAGAGGGTCAAGCTGAATGGCGTAATCGTAGTCAGCCATCGCTCCGAAATAGTCATCGAGATTGTAACGTAGGAATGCACGGTTAATGAAATATCCCGAATACTGCGGCTGCAGCTTTATAGCCATGTCCATGTCCTTCAGCGCGTCCTTATAGTTTTTCTCGGAGTTAATGGCTATGTCGGCTCTCATCACATAAGCGTTAGTGGCGTTCTTGTTAAGCTCTATCGCCTTGTTTATGTCATTCAACGCCTGCACGGTGTCGCCCTTGGCGAGATTCAGCTTGGCACGTCCCACATAGCCATTGTCGTAACGAGGGAATATCCTCAACAGAGTTTCGTAGGTCTTGTCGGCGGCTGCGTAATCCTTCATCTCTTCCTCGGCAAGCGCTTTGTTGAAAAGCACTCCCTTGTTTTCCGGAAGTTGCTCCAGTGCTTTCTCATAATCCTCGATAGCACCTTTGGGATCGCCGAGATTCTGCCGCGCCACACCTCTCACCTCGTAAGCATTGGTTATGAATGGATTGCGTTCAATGGCAAGGGTGGCATCCTCTTCGGCTCCCCGGTAATCGTCAAGGCTTAACTTGGCTATGGCACGGTAGAAGTAAGGCTGAGCAAGCCAAGGCTTAGCCGATATGGCTTGATTAAAATACTGTATTGACAGCACATAATCCTCCATATAGAGCGTGTTCTGCCCCACCCTCATCACTTGTTCAGCATTTATCTGCGCCTTAATTTCCTGCGAAAACAGTGAACATAACAGCAGGAAAAAAGGTATATATC
This sequence comes from Bacteroidales bacterium GP4, assembly GCA_001701065.1. Lineage (GTDB taxonomy): Bacteria > Bacteroidota > Bacteroidia > Bacteroidales > Muribaculaceae > Muribaculum. Next base: position 22,091 of record DAAL01000079.1, on the reverse strand, counting down.
TTATATGTGACATGATTCAAAACTACTTTGTCTCGTAAAGTTACAGCATTAAATTCTAATATTTAAGATTTTTATAAAAAATAACATCTTACTTCTATGGACAAGAAGAAATTATTGATAATAGGGGGAGGATTTGCGGGTATAAACTTGATGCGGAAGATTGACCGCAACGCTTATGATGTGACGCTTGTCGACCGTAACAACTACAATTGTTTCCCTCCGCTGTTCTACCAAGTGGCATCGTCAGGACTGGAGCCGGCAAGCATATCCTTTCCGTTCCGACGGGAAGTGCACAAACTGAAAGAGGAGCCGGGCTACCACATGGGCGAAGTCAGTTCCATTGACATAGAAAAGAAACTGGTAACGACACAATACGAGACACTGCATTACGACAAACTGGTGATAGCCGCCGGAACCACCAACAATTTTTTCAATATGCCTCAGTTAAAAGACCGGGTGTACACACTTAAGAGCATGGGGGAAGCTATGCGGTGCCGCAATGCCATCCTTGACCGTCTTGAAGTGGCAAGTCTGTCGAAATCGGATGCGCAACGCCACAAGCTGCTCAGTTTCGTAGTGATAGGCGCAGGTCCCACAGGAGTGGAGATAGCCGGTGCCATAGGTGAGATGAAACGTTACATCCTGCGGCGAGAGTATCCGCTCATAAAGGAGGAGGAAGTGAATGTGACACTTGTGGAAGGGTCAGACCGAGTGCTGCGCACTATGAGCGAAGAAGCGTCACGCGACGCGCTGAAAGCGCTTAAGAAACTTTGCGTCAATGTACATCTCCAAAAGAACATGACAAGCTACGAAAACGACATTGTCACTTTCTCTGATGGTAGCACCATCGAGGCAGGAATGCTGATATGGACAGCCGGGGTCACAGCCGAAAGTTTCAACATCACCGGAGGCGAACTAAAGAAAGGTCCTGGCAACCGATACTTGGTTGACGAGTTCAACCGTGCCGAGGGAGTGGACGATGTGTACGTAATAGGCGATATATCTTATCATGCCGACGACTTTTATCCCCGTGGATGCCCGCAGTTGGCTCAAGTGGCGATACAGCAGGCGCGCACCCTCGCCAAAAACCTCAACAGCGGCAAGTGGACCCACGCTTTCAAGTATAACGATAAAGGCTCAATGGCTACCATCGGTCGAAACAAGGCTGTCGCCGATCTCCACCGGATGCATCTGTCGGGATTTCCAGCATGGTTCGCATGGATGTTTGTCCACCTCATCTCCATCCTCGGCATGAGAAACAAGGCGGTCGTGCTCACGAACTGGATGTGGGCTTACTTCACCTACCCCACTTCACTGAGGTTGTTGTTAAGGGCAAGCAAATACCCGGCACGTCCCGTGCTCCGACCGTAGTCACGAGTCAAATGACAGCACAAACACGGTAAGAGAATCCTCATCGTAGGATTTCAGGTAAAGGGAGCCGCCGTTGGCTTTCATTATGCTGCGGCTAAGGCTCAGCCCCACTCCGTTGCCTTGCGCTTTTGTGGTATAGAACGGCACAAATACGTTGTCACGTTCCTCTTCCGGTATCACAGGACCGTTATTGGATATTTCTATCTTCACATTATTGCCGTCCTGGCTATAAGCGGCAAGATGAATGGCACCTCCGGCTTGATTTTCCATGCTCTCTATGCCGTTCTTAATAATGTTAAGGCACACCCGCGCCACATGATTCTCGTCGGCGTACAGCATCAGGTCATCGGCGCAGTCATCGACCGTTATCGTAACGTCATTACCGCCGGCGTATTGCTTTCCGAGCACAGCCATGCGGTCCAAGAGTTCCCTGACTACGAATATCCTGGGTACAGGAGGAGGCAGTTGGGTAAACTCACGATAGGATTTCACAAAATTCAACAAGTCAAGGCTCATGCCGTTTATCGCCGTCAATCCCTCTTTCAGCGATGGCGGATAAGCCTCGTCGCTTTTCATGATGGTTTCGCTTATCGAGATGACAGGAGTCAGCGAATTCATTATTTCATGTATCAGCACCCTCGTGAGCTTGCTCCACGCCTCCAACTCCTTTGCTTCAAGGTGCTTGTCGATGTCATTGAGCGTTACTATTGTGTAATCCACATCGCCTATTTCAAGCCGGGAACAGTTCACGCCTATTGTCACCTCCTTCTTGCCTATAAGCAGTTTCACTTTATCGCTATGGTCGACCGACAATCGCCCTATGACATCGTATAGGGCGCAGTAACACGGCTTGAGTTGATTGATGTGGGTGAACACATCAATGTCGAGCATCCTCACCACCGCGTCATTCCGGCGCACGACACTCCCCGACTCGTCATAAACGAAAATCCCCGAATCCACATAGTTAAGCACGACTTCCAGAAAACGCTCTCTTGTTTCCACATTTTTCCGTGCCGTGTGGAGAATCGCGGATATCTCATTAAGCATCCGGTTCACATTTTTATCATGTGAGCCTCTTCTGTCATCGGGAAAACGCAGTGATAGATCGCCGTTTTTCACCGCTCCGAGCAATAGCTCGATTTTTTCGTCATTGGAATGCTGCAGCCTGACTATTTTGATGCACAACGCCACAACCACCACTAATAAAAGCACACACCACCACATCAGATATTATACTTTCTCATTTTATTATATAAAGTCTGACGGGTGATTCCCAGTCTTGCCGCAACCGCGCTCAGATTACTTCCGTACTGCGCCAACGCCTCTTTTATCATCCACCGTTCCATGTCGTCAATCGTGCAAAGGTCCTTTATCGACTCCCGACGCACCTGGCGGCTGAGCGACACGCACGACGGCTCTATCACATCCTTTTCACACAGTATCACCGCTTTTTCAAGAGTGTGTTCAAGTTCACGTACATTGCCGTACCAGTTGTGGGATGTAAGCATTGACATTGCCTCGTCGCTTATCGACGTGATGACACGGTTATACTTTTGCGAGAACTTGCCGAGAAACATCATCGCAAACTCCGGGATGTCCTCCTTCCGCTCCCGCAGCGGCGGCAATTCAAGATGGATGGTGTTTATACGGTAGAGAAGGTCCTCGCGGAATGTGCCCTGTACCACCATCTGCGGCAAGTCGCAGTTAGTGGCGCATATCAGCCTGATGTCGATGTCTATGGGGTTATTGGTGCCAAGGCGCGTCACTGTGCGGGTTTGGAGCACGGCAAGAAGCTTCGACTGCAGATGGGACGGCAGATTGCCTATCTCATCCATGAAAAGCGTGCCGCCTGAGGCTGCCTCAAACTTCCCTGCGCGGTCAGCCGTGGCTCCGGTGAACGCTCCTTTCTTGTGTCCGAACAATTCGCCTTCAAACAACGACTCAGCTATCGCGCCCATGTCGACACTCACCATAGGTTTCTCGAAACGGAGCGACCGCCTGTGGATGGCACGTGCAAGTACTTCCTTACCTGTGCCGTTCTCACCCGATATCAGCACATTGGCATCGGTGGGCGATATTTTTTCCACCATTTCACGTAGCCTGCGCATTGCAGGCGATTTTCCCCAAAGCATGTCGGGCTGTTCATGCTGCGGCTTCGACTGACGGGGCTTATCCTTCTTTACTGTGTCAATAACAGTGTCCACAAGCTTTTCATTGCTCCACGGCTTCACGATGAGATGGGATGCGCCGTTTTTCATGCCGTTTATAGCCAGGTCAATGTCAGCATAAGCCGTCAACAGCACCACAGGAGTCGAAGGCGACAATTGCTTAATGCGTTTAAGCCAGAATATACCTTCATTACCGTTATTGATGCCGGCTTGGAAATTCATGTCGAGCAACACACAACAAGGTCTCTCACTCCGCATGATTTCCTCTATCCTCACAGGCGATGCGAGAGTTATGATTTTAGCGAAGTAAGGTTTCAACAACAGCGTTACAGCCGTCAGGACTCCTTTATTATCATCTACTACGAGAAGGGTATCATATCGTGCCATACCGCAAAACTACAAAAAATTATAATATCCCGCTAACTCCGCAGTTTAATTTTATAAAGAGGCATAATATAAAAATTTTACACATCTGTATGATTTTTTTACACCTCAAAATCTCTCCCCTCTCCTCAACCAACTCTCCACCAACCATATAGCACTTTGGCACGGTATTTGCACGTTATTATAGCGATAATTCATAATTTTTTTTGACAATGAAACAGTTTTTCTATGTACTACGCACTCTTTGGCGCAACAAAGGCACAACAATTATAAAAGTCGTGTCGTTGGGACTTGCCATAATGATGTGCAGCCTGCTTCTTACACGCATAGCGTTTCTCAGAAGTTACGATACCGGATTCCGTGATTACAAAAACCTCTATCAGATATGGATAAAATGGGGTTCGTCAGAAGATGCCGATCCACAACCACGCTCGGTGGGCGACATCCAACGGCTCATAGCCGAAGCCTATCCTGAAGAGATAGAATGCTCCACCACACTGTTTAACGGAACATTTGTCGGCACTATCTACATAGGTTCCGACCGTCACGATATAAACGGATGGGCGGCTGATGAAGATGTGTTCCGCACTTTGGGCGTGAACCTGCTGGAAGGTGACGCTTCATCATTAGCCGATCCCAATAATGTGTTCATCAGCAAAGAAACCGTCGACAAATTATACCACGACGAAAACCCCATAGGAAAGTCATTTGACGACTATACCAAAAACACCTATATAATACGAGGAATCTACGAGACCATTCCGGAAAATTCATCAGTGCGTCCCGACATGATTTTCTCCATCAATAAGGCAACTCAGTACTGGAATTTAGGCGGCAACTGCTGGGAAGGCTTCCTAAGGCTCAAAAAGCCTATCAGCGATGAGCAATTAGATGCAATGATAGAACGCGCCATCCGCCCAAGCCGCCCCATAAGAGATAACGAATACTTCGGAGCTATCGCACGCCCGTTGCATGAGTACGTTAAGAATAACGAAGACACTAAACGTATGTGCACAATCATGGGGACACTTGCCGCAGCTCTGATTCTTATAGCTTCATTGAACTATGTGCTGCTGTCCTTGTCATCACTTAGCCGACGGGCAAAAGTCATAGGAGTGCAGAAGTGCAACGGCGCATCGGCACTGTCAGTATTCGGTATGTTCCTTTGGGAAACCGCTGTCATTCTTGCCCTCTCGCTTGCTGTAGCGGCGGCAGTGGTGTTACTGATTCCCGACTATCTCGAAGAGCTTGTGTCCACCCCGATAAGTTCTCTTATAAGCGGCGACCGCATATGGATCATAGGCGGAATCCTATTTGTGATACTGTTGATAGGCGGAGTCTTGCCGGGATACATTTTCTCCAAAATTCCGGTCACTCAGGTATTCCGCACATTCCGTGAGCGCAAAAATTCATGGAAAAGAGTGCTTCTGTTCATCGAATACACCGGTGTTGCCTTCACTTGCGGATTATTGGTGACAATGGCTGTTCAATATAACTATATACTAAACCGTGAACGTGCGTTCAACCCCGAGCCTATAGCTCTTGCCGATAACTGGGCAACGACTCCGGAGAGCAATAATGCGATATCCGTCGCACTCAACAGCCTGCCCTATGTCGAATCCGAGTCGAAATCGTCATGGCTGTTCTTCGATTCACATGAAATGCAATGGGTCTCTCCCCGTCGTTTTCCATTCTTGTTAAGTTTCGCCGACAGTGCTTTCATTGACACTTATGATATAGAATTGGTAAAAGGGAAAAAACAGCAAGCCGACAGAGACATTTTAGTAAACCGTGCATTTATAAAGGAGATGAAGTTATCCCCGGAGGACGCAATCGGGGAAAGAATCCCGACAGAGTATTACGGCGATTTTAACATTACCGGAGTTATTGAAGATCTTGACTTCAGTTTCGGATACGGTGAAGAAGAGCCGCTAATTATAGGCTATGGCAATAATAATTATCCATTCCAATTCAACATAATCAATGTAAAGCTTAAGGCTCCTTACGATGCGAACATAGCAAAGCTAAACGAAGAGATAAACACCATCTTCCCCGATGCCCACATAGAATTTCAGCTTATGACCAATCTGTATAAAACCTCTTACAGTGACATCAAGAAGTTCCGCGACTCGGTGACTCTCGCTTCCGTGATACTCATTTTCATCACTTTTATGGGGTTGACCGGATTTGTGGGCGACGAAGTGCAGCGTCGACGCAAGGAGATAGCCGTGCGCAAGGTGCTTGGCGCGCATTCGCCGCAGATTATGAACATACTTGTAGCCGATGTGATGAAAGTGGCGNNTCATAAGCTGAAATTCTATATGGGCTCGGAACGGCAGTGGCATGGTTCGTGGGCAAAATTTGGCTTGAGCCGTTTGCTATCACAGTGGAGAATCTATGGATCTACTACATCCTGTCAGCCATCATCATAGCCGGTGCCATCCTGCTGTGTGCCGTCACAATGACCTACCGAATCTCAAACGAAAACCCGACACCTAACTTAAAATGCGAATAAACAATCAAAACAACATCCGATATGATAAAAATAGAAAATCTAAGCAAAGTGTTCCGCACTTCCGATGTGGAAACCGTGGCACTAAATAACATCAACTTCCATGTTGACCCGAATGAATTCGTGGCGATTATGGGACCGTCGGGCTGCGGAAAGTCCACTCTCCTTAACATTGTAGGGCTACTTGACAACCCCACATCGGGAAGTTATCAACTAAACGGCAAAGAGGTTGCGTTACTGAAAGAACGGGAAAGGACCGACCTGAGAAAAGGCGAAATAGGCTTTGTGTTCCAAAGCTTCAACCTGATTGACGACCTCACTGTCTACGAAAATGTGGAACTTCCGCTGTTATATCTCGGAGTAAAGGCATCGGAACGCCGCCGCAGGGTAAACGAAGTGCTTGAACGTGTCAACATCAGCCACCGCGCCAAGCATTTTCCGCAACAGCTGTCAGGCGGACAGCAGCAACGTGTGGCTATAGCACGCGCAGTTGTTACCAATCCCAAGCTGATACTTGCCGATGAGCCTACCGGTAACCTTGACTCCAACAACGGAAAGGAAGTGATGGAACTGCTCACAGAACTCAGCCGCCAAGGCACAACCATAGTCATGGTGACGCACTCCAAGCACGATGCGGCGTTCGCCCACCGTGTAGTCCACCTGTTTGACGGCTCAATTGTTGCGTCAATTCCCCGATAAGGGTACGAGTAATTATTGACAAGGAGCATATCCGCGGGGGTATGCTCCTTTTATTTTATCGGATTACTCCGTCGCGCTTCAGCAGAGCGTCAATTGAAGGTTCTTTTCCCCGGAAACAGCGGTAGAGCGTCATGGGATGCTCCGTGCCTCCTCGGCTAAGGATATTGCGCCGGAATGATTCGGCTGTGGCTTTATCAAACAAGCCGTTCTGCTCGAACAGCGAGAACGCATCGGCATCAAGCACCTCCGCCCACTTGTAGCTGTAGTAGCCGGCAGCGTAGCCGCCTGAGAATATGTGGCTGAACTGCGGCGAGAACAAGAACCCCTCAACATCGGGGAACATCTTCACGCTCTTAACCGCTTCATGCTCGAAAGCCGCAGGGTCATCCACCGGCGAAGTGATTGTGTGCCATGCCATGTCGCACAACCCGAATCCCAACTGACGCAGACAAGCGTATCCGGCACCAAACTGCGCAGAATCCGTAATCATGTCAACATACTCCTGCGGAATGGGTTCACCGGTCACATAATGCCGGGCGAAACTGTCAAGAAACTCTTTACGGGTAAGGAAATTCTCATTGAACTGCGAAGGCAATTCTACAAAGTCACGGTAGACACCTGTACCTGACATGGAAGCGTAACGAGTATCGGCAAATAGACCGTGCAGAGCATGTCCAAACTCATGGAGGAAAGTACCCACCTCACTCGGTGTAAGCAATGACGGTTTTGTGTCAGTGGGCTTGGTGAAGTTCATCACAAGACTCACATGTGGAGCAATTTTTTCGCCGGCGGCGGTAATGCGTTCATCAGTAAATCCGGTCATCCATGCGCCGGGACGCTTGTTATCCCTCGGGAAGAAATCAGTGTACAGCAATCCCAGGTAACTCCCGTCAGCGTCATTGACACGGTACACCTTGACATCGGGGTGATACACCTGCACACCCTCGGCAGGAGTGAATGTAACCCCGTAAAGCCTTGTGGCAAGCCCGAACACACCGGTTATAACACTGTCAAGCTCAAAATAAGGACGTAAAAGCTCCTCATCGTAGGAATAGCGAGCTTGACGAAGCTTATTGGCGTAATAGCTGTAGTCCCACGGATTAATACTAACCGGCTTACCTTCAAGCTCCGAGGCATACCGCTCTATCTCCTCAAATTCCCGGAGTTGAAGCGGGCGATAAGTTTCGGCAAGGTTATGCAGCAGTTCGTACACCTTATCGGGCTTTTCCGCCATAGTCTTCTCAAGCACAAAATCGGCATAGGTGCCGTAGCCCAGCAGATTTGCAACCTTAAGCCTGTGGGAAGCAATATCGTTCAGAATTTCGACATTGTTAAACTCGCCGGAGGTGTTACGGCGATTATAGAGCCTATAGAAACGTTCCCTCACAGTAGGTTTATCGCTGTACTTCATCACAGCTATGTAGGTGGGCTGCTGAAGAGTGAACAAGTATTCCCCCTCGCGTCCTTTATCCCGTGCAGCCTTGACGGCTTCCTCAACCACATTATCAGGCAATCCCGATATATCATCGCCCGAAAGCCATATCTCGTAAGTGTTCAGCTCTTTAAGCACATTCTGCCCGAAGCGTGTGGTCAACTCGGACAATTCCGACATCAACCGGCTGTATTCCTCCCGCTTCTCCCCCTCCAGCAGCGCGCCGCGGCGCACAAATGAGTCATAGGTTTTCTTCAGCAGCATCGCATCCTCCGTGTCAAGCGAATAGGCATCCCGGTGGTCATAGACCCGCTTTACTTTCTCCCACAGTCCCCGGTTAAGGGCTATGGAGGTGGAGTGCTTGGACAATTCTCCGGCAGCCCAAAGCGACACTTCCATAAGTTTATCGTCGGAACATGCTGAAAGCAGCGGATAGAACACGCCCAGCACACGGTCAAGCAAAATGCCTGACCGCTCGTAAGCGACCACAGTGTTCTCAAATGTAGGCTCAGCCGGGTCAGCCACGATGGCGTTTATCTCTTCATTATGCTGCTTGATGCCAGTCTCTATCGCCGGCTTGAAATCATCGTCGGTGATAATGTCAAACGGAGCGGAATTATATTCAGTGGCGAACTCTTTATAGAACGGATTATTCATAAGTTTTAAATCGTAAGGGTTAATAGCGGTAAAGAACGCCGTCTATAACCAATGGAATTATCGAAGATGGAACACCGGCTTTATCCAGAAACTCAAGGTCATGATTGAACAATGTGACAAACGCTTCACAGTCGCCGTTATTGGAATCAATCGAAAGGCAATAGAAGTTGATTGACCCCTTTATGTCGCCCGACGCAAGCGCATGATGCCCCATGTTCAGATAATCGTTGACCGTGGGATTATCAGAAAGGATTTTGTCAAAATAAACCTTGCTTTGCTCCATGTCGCCGTTGAGGAACAAAGCCCAAGCCATAGGTCTCCACACCTTGCCGGCTTTTTTCTCGTCAAGGAACTCCACTTTATAGTAGTACTTAAGAGCCTCCGCCGTGTCGCCGGCATCCAGCGCGCAGTTACCGAGATTCATGGCAACAGTGAGGTCATCGGGACGTTGAAGCTCTATCTTCTTGTAGTATTCCATAGCTTTTTCCGAATTGCCCGACAAGCGGTGCACGGCAGCAAGACGGCGCAATGTCCACAAGCTGTCGGCATTCAGCATCTCGGCATTCTCATAGTATTTCAACGCTTCCTGAAGATTTCCGATGTGCTGGCTGCAGAATCCCATCTTCTGGTACATCTGCGCCGACACAAGCCCCTTGTCCTCAAGTTTCTTGAACACATCCAGAGCATCCTCGAAGTAAGAACGCTTGAAATAGAACTCGCTCACCACCTCAAGAGTCTCAGTGTCGATGAAATCCTCGGCAAGAAGCGGAAGCTGGAGCAGATTGACCGGACGCACAAACGGGTCGGCGAAATCGCCCTTGCGGCGGTACAGCTTGAAGAAACGGTACAAGTCCTGGATGTAGAAGTTAGCTACATTTTCACGCTCCTTGACGGTCGACGACAGTTCCGATGCCTTCATCATGGATTCCTGCACTTTCAGGCTGTCAAACTGCGACATCATCATCTTACGCTGCATAGGCGGTACTGACTCAAGAGTAAGCAGGAAAGAATACTTGTCGCCGTCACAGAAGAACTGCGACGACTCGGTTATGTCAGCGATGGGGCTATGGCTGNNGCGATAGGGCTATGGCTGTCACCAAGCACATTCTTAACTGCGCTGTGGTCCACATGGAACGGAAGGAACCAGTTGGCTACATCGTTGAAGAACGGATAGTTCTTCAATGATGAGAAAGTCGACATAAACACGTCGCCTCCCTCCTCCTGCATCTTGGTCAATTCCTTGATTTTATCGGTAAGCCCGGTTTTGTCAAGAAAGTCCTGCCATTCGGGATTCTCCTCGATGGAAGCAATATCCTCGATGGAGGTGATATTTTTGAAATTTTTGATGTCAGTGCGCAGTTTCATCATCTCCGGAATCACTTCATCCCGCATTTTCTTGTTGATTTTCTCCGTTTCGCGCGATTTTATGAACTGGAGGAACACCATAGGCACATCGCTGCTCCACAATGTGGAGTCACGAAGCACTTTTATGCGGTTCTCAACTTTAGCCGAAAATACTTGCTCACGGTTTATATAAGCCGCCAATAGGAACGCGCACAACGCCTTCAACGACAGCGACACTGACGAAGACTGCGCATACACGTCGAGCAATATAAGCAACCGGCTCTCCTGATAGTACTGCAGAGCACCAAGCATGACAGCCGACACTATAAGCTCCTTAAAATAGGACGGCAGGTCCTCAGCCTCAAACAGGGCGCGCAGTTCCGACTCCTCATCATGGGTAAGCGGATAAGCGGTCCACACCTTATTGAAGATTCTGCGTTCAAGCTCCTCTTTGTCCTTATTGCTCTGATTGCCGGTATCGGTGGGATTGGTGAGCAGATTGTATAATGAAGTTTCTTCTATTATGCGCCGGTACTTTCCCAGGAGAACGCTCAGGCTGCTGTCGGGCTGCAGTTCCTCGTATCTTACTGTGGCGAAATAAACCGAGGGCGATTTCGGCAGCGACAACCGGCGGCTTATATTGTCCATAATGCCGTACATTCCGCTCACAATCATGTTGTACATTTCGTCACGCTGCGGATCCACCACTCCCTGGGAGGCGTAGTTAAGCATCATCCTGTAAGATTCCTCAAGATGATCTATTTTATCGGTAATCCTCCAGTCGCCGAGCTTGGCGCTGAAGGAACGTAAAAGTTTAAATGCGTCACGCAGACGGTGCTTGGAGATGTAGTCCTTAATACGTGACGGCAGAGATATTGCGTTGGTTGAATCCATAATCTGGTATTTTCTTATTATAACACATAGATATAGCAAATTACGTGCCAAACTTCCGGCAACTACGACAAATATCGCAATAAATACGAAACATTAACACACTATCGCCACGAGCACCCTGCGGAAGGGCATAAAAAAAGGTCACCACCTGATGTCAGGCGATGACCAAGGGTTCCTAATTCTTTATGTTAGAATTTGTATTAGTCCTGTGAGAAGATTACGATACGGTTCCAGTTGTTAACATCGTAAACCTGAGAATCGCTACCTTCAGCAACCATTGAAAGACGATCAGCTGCGATGCCGTATTCTTTAGTAAGGATGTTGTAAACAGCCTGTGCACGACGTTCTGAAAGCTTCATGTTGTAAGATGCTGTACCGGTGTTCTTGTCAGCGTAACCCTTGATGACAACCTTAGTGTCAGGATTAGCCTTCATCCATTGAGCGATGTTGTAAACGTTAACCATTTCTTTGTCAGTAACCTTAGCTGAGTTGATGGTGAAACGTACAGTTGACATCAAAGGAGCACCAACTTCAGGACATTCAACAGCTACGATTTCAGGACATGGGAGCTGAGCTTCAGCGGCTGCAAGACGTGCGCCACAGTTAGCAAGTTCGCCACGGAGGTCGTTGATCTGACCGTTGAGCTGGTTGATGTAACCAAGGTAAGAGCAAGGATTGAATGACTTGAATTCTTTGCCGCCAAGTTTGAAGGTGAAACCACCCATAACGGTCAAGTTCATGTCGATAGAGTTAGTACCGTAAGCAACATTGTCGAAAGTGTCACCGTAGAACTGATAACGTCCTTCAGCGAAGAAGTCAACATAGTTGCTGAGACGGAAACGAAGTTGCATACCTACAGAGATAGGAAGCTGCCAAGAACGGTCTTTCATTTTGCCGTTGTTAGCCACAACTGCGCCATGAGTATAATCATAAACGTAAGTTGCACCTACACCAAGGAAGGGAACCATGCTGAATGTACGTTTAGCGTTTACACTTCCGAAGCTGTTGAACATATCCCACATCAAGTCAAGGTTACCATTGACGAATTTAGCTTTGTTGTAGGTAGTTCCATCAAAAGTGTTGCAGTCATAATGGAAAGCGGCAGCCTGAACGCCTAAACGCCATCCCAAATAAGGGCTAAACCATTTTCCAAAACCAACGCCATAAGCAGCAGTAATGTGACGAGTTGCACTGGTAGGATAGTGCTCTACGATAGGAAGTTCCATACCTGCACCAATCTGAATAAACCAATTCTTTCCTTTCGGAGAATAATAGTGATCAGCGCAATCTACGACTTCAGTAAGGACTGTTTCGTCGATGACTACAGTCTCAGCCTCTTGAGCTTTAGCTACGTTTGCTGAAAGAAGCATTGCTCCACAAGCAGCGAAACCGAAAAGGATGTTCTTTTTCATTCTTCTTAATTTTTTAAATTATAAATTTTTATTTAAACCCTTTGTTTTCTTTTTTCCCATTCAAAAGCGTAGGCTTTAAATGTTTTGATATATTAACACAATCAGTTTTTGCTTTGTTCAGTAAATTTTGCACAAAATTAAATCTTTAACCTCTATAATGCAACTTTTTTCAACAAAAATTAACTAAGGAGTGTTAAAAAATCGGTTCTAAGCTATTCATTTAAAGACTAATTGCCCAAATATCAACTACTTTTTGGAATTCTCGATTTTAACTATCCAAAATTAATCTTTATCTTTGCGACAGTAATAATGCTGCTTAATGGATAAGAATTCCCCACATAAGACTAAAAGACACCCGTTGATGACCAAAAGCCGGTTCAGGCTGTCGTTCTTGAACGAAAACACGTTCAATGAAGTGTGGACCATAAAGTTCACCCGCACCAAGGTCATCCTGTCTATTATAGGTATAATCGTGGCAATAGCATGCGTGATAGCCACGATAATCGTGCTGTCCCCCATCAGGACATTGCTTCCCGGATACCTTAAGGAGAACCAACGGAGGGAAAATATACTCAACACCATCCGTCTTGACTCCTTAACAGTGAAAGCCGGCATCAACGACAACTATATTAATAATGTAAAGAATATACTCACCTCATCCACTACCGGCACTGACAGCGCAGTAGTGAATCCCATGAACGATGCCTTCGCCGATTCTCTGCTACAGGCTTCCGAGTCAGAACGGAATTTCATACGCCAGTTTGAGGAACGCGAAAAATTCAATCTAAAGGTGCTTTCCCCCATGGCGGCAGCCGGGCTTACCTTCTTCTCTCCCATAAACACGAGCAGCCCCATTCAGGACTCGGAGTCAGGGATGACCACCGTGAGCATCCCAGCGCCCGCAGGGTCCACCGTCACGGCTGTACATGCCGGAACCGTCATAGACACTTATCTGTCGCCGCTCGACGGGTATGTGATAGTGATTCAACATCCCAAAGGATTCATGTCGCGCTACTCGGGGTTATCGTCCGTTTTAGTCACCAAAGGCGACAAAGTATCCACCGGCTCGGCTATAGCTTTAGCCGGCGACAAGGACAAAAATTCGGTCATGACTTTTGAGCTATGGAACAACGGCACTCCCCTCAACCCGTGGAAATATATCCCGTTTTAGAGAGGATTCCAAATGCCGGTTTCTAATTATATATATTTAATAGGTGGAATATCGGCATTTTTAGCTAATTTTGTAACCTAAATCCGGATTCAAAAACTCGTGATGACACAAAAGCAAATTGCAGTATTAGGAAGTACAGGCTCTATAGGTGTGCAGACACTTGACATAATAGCCGAGTACCCTCATCTTTTCAAGGCTACTGTGCTGGTTGCGGGACGGAACGTAGAGCGTCTTATCCAACAAGCCGCCAAGTTTCATCCTTCGATAGCAATTATAGCCGATGAATCAAAATACCTTACCCTCAAGGAAGCCTTGGAGCCGCTTGGCATAGCCACAGCTGCCGGAGCAAAAGCCATAGAGGATGTAATGGAATCACCGCTCATTGACACCGTGGTGACAGCAACCGTGGGATATAGCGGTCTTGCTCCCACCATACGCGCGATAAAAGCCAACAAGAACATAGCACTTGCCAACAAAGAAACCCTCGTGGTGGCAGGCGAACTTATCACCCGCCTGCTTAAGGAATCCACCTCGGAAGTGCGTCCGGTGGACTCGGAACACTCGGCTTTGTTCCAATGTCTGGTGGGCGAATCACCTGCAGCGGTCAGAAAACTTATTATAACCGCATCGGGTGGTCCGTTCCGCACAAAATCGGTCGATGATCTATCGTCAGTGACAGTCAAGGACGCATTGTCCCACCCCAACTGGGACATGGGAGCGAAAATCACCATCGACTCCGCGACAATGCTAAACAAAGCATTCGAGATAATCGAGGCACGATGGCTTTTCGATGTTCCTGCCGAGAGGATTACGGCAGTGGTGCATCCGCAGTCCATAGTCCACTCCATGGTAGAGTTTATCGACGGCAGTGTAAAGGCACAACTGGGATTGCCCGACATGCATCTTCCCATACGTTATGCGCTGGGGGATTCATCACGCCTTGCCACTGACAAGCCCGGGCTTACCCTCTCGGATTACGCCACCCTGCAGTTTTTCGAACCTGACACCATCAAATTCCCGCTTTTAAACCTCGCTTATTATGCGCTCGAAAAAGCAGGAAACACGGCTTGCGTGATAAATGCGGCAAACGAAATAGCCGTCGCCGCCTTCCTCAATGAAAAAATCGGCTTCCTTGACATTGAAAAAGTCATTATGAACTCTCTTCACCACATAAATTATATCGCTAACCCATCCTATGAGGATTATGTTTCCACTAATGCGGAAACTCGCGCCTACGCTGAATCCATCATAAAGGACAAAAAATTTTAATTGCTTGTTATGGAAACATTCTTGATTAAAGCCGCTCAGTTGATTGCAGCATTCGCCCTGCTCGTAATCATTCATGAGTTCGGGCACTATATTATGGCTCGCATATTTGGCATAAAAGTTGAAAAATTCTATCTGTTCTTTGACCCTTGGTTCTCTCTTTTCAAGTACAAACCGAAGAAAAAAGCATCGTCCGGCTCTGACTCCGACAATCAGCCGGCATCATGGCGCGACACTGAATACGGCATAGGCTGGCTGCCCTTGGGAGGGTATGTGAAAATTGCCGGCATGATCGACGAATCCATGGACAAGGAACAGATGAAGCTGCCCCCGAAATCATGGGAATTCCGCGCCAAACCGGCTTACCAGCGTCTTCTCGTGATGGTGGCTGGCGTAGTGATGAACTTCATCCTTGCCATAATCATATACACCGGCATCGCATGGTATTGGGGCGAGAAGTACATACCTATTGACCAGGCTTATGAAGGGATGGACTATGTGCCGGCGGCGCAGGCAATAGGATTCCGCAACGGCGACATACCCTTGTACGCCGACGGTAAAAAAATCGATGCCGCTGACCAAAACTACCTCATGGACATGGTAGAGGCTAAGGAAATAAAGGTGCTTCGCGACCACAAGGACACTGTAACGATAGCCATTCCCAAGAATTTCATCTTCGACCTCAACAACGACAAAGGATTTTTCACGCTCCGTATGCCGGTAGTAGTGGATGATGTCGTGAACGGAGAGCCGGCTAAAGAAGCTGGACTTCGGGAAGGAGACCGAATAATATCAGTGGGCAATACCTCCACAAGAAGCTACAACGAGTTTACCAAGGAACTTCTCAACCAGGCAGGTAAACACACTTTCCTTGAAATAATACGCGGCAATGACACAATAGAGCTTCCCATCACTCCCAATGGAGCCGGCAAAATAGGCGTACAGTTAAGACCTGTCACTGAAATATATCCCACCGTAACCCGTAATTTCAGCCTGTGGGAAGCCATCCCCAAGGGCTGGGAAATAGGCACAGGACGGCTGTCGGCATATGTAAGTTCAATGAAATACGTGGCAACAGCTGAAGGAGCCAAGAGCCTTGGAGGATTCGGCGCAATAGGAAGCATGTTCCCCGACCGTTGGAATTGGCTTTCATTTTGGGAAATCACGGCATTCCTGTCAGTGGTATTGGCGTTTATGAATATCCTGCCCATTCCGGCGCTTGACGGAGGACACATTCTGTTCCTGCTCTACGAAATTGCGTCACGGCGCAAACCGAGCGAAAAATTCCTTGAGTACGCGCAGATAGTAGGCATGGTGTTCCTTTTCACTCTCCTGATCTACGCCAACGGCAATGACCTCTATCGTTTCATCTTCAAATAATGTCAGTATGGAATATCCTTTAATAACACTGCGTAGAGGGAAAGAAGAATCATTAATGCGTATGCATCCTTGGGTATTTTCCGGAGCCATAGCCAAACTGCCTGACAATATCGAGGAAGGCGACTTGGTGAGAGTGGCGGCATCGGACGGACGAATAATAGGCGTGGGGCACTATCAGATAGGAAGCATTGCGGTGAGAATGCTGGCATGGGGCGAAACAGTCATCGACAGCGAGTTTTACTCCACTCGCCTAAATGAAGCCTACAAGCTCCGCCGCACCCTCGGGCTTATACGCCCTGACAACAACGCTTACCGCTTAGTCCACGGTGAAGGCGACTTCCTGCCGGGGCTTGTGGTGGATGTGTACGATGACACCGCCGTGTTGCAGGCTCATTCCCCAGGAATGCACTTCGCACGCGACATAATAGCACATGAATTGACCCGCCTTCCTGACGCACATATTAATAATGTGTACTACAAGTCGGAGACCACCCTCCCCTACAAGGCGCATCTTGACCCCCAGAACCAATATATAATAGGTGAATATTCCACCAATATAGGCATAGAAAACGGCTTGAAGTTCCATGTCGACTGGCTGAAAGGGCAGAAAACAGGATTTTTCGTGGACCAGCGCGACAACCGTTCGCTACTGGAACATTACTCACGGGGTCGCAAGGTGCTGAACATGTTCTGCTACACCGGAGGATTCTCGGTGTATGCTCTCCGTGGAGGTGCAAGGGAAGTGCATTCGGTGGACAGTTCGGCTAAAGCCATCGCGCTCACTGATGCCAATGTGTCGCTTAACTTCCCCGATGACCCGCGGCACAAATCATTTGCCGAGGACGCGTTCAAGTTCCTCGCCGGAATAAACAACACTTACGACCTTATAATTCTGGACCCTCCGGCATTCGCCAAGCACCGTTCGGCTCTGAACAATGCGCTTGTGGGATACCGCAAACTCAATTCCAAGGCTTTTGAAAAGATAGCCCCCGGCGGAATACTGTTCACATTCTCGTGCTCACAGGCTGTGAGTCGCGAACAGTTCCGTCTTGCCGTGTTCTCCGCTGCGGCGCAGTCACGCCGAAAAGTGAGAATACTCCATCAATTGACTCAACCCGCCGACCATCCCGTGAACATCTACCACCCCGAAGGCGAATATCTGAAGGGGCTTATATTATATGTAGAATAATCAATCTAAATTCATAAACATTATCATTATGTATAAATCAATCTATCTCGCAGGAACCATGGCTATAGCAGCTCTTACGTTCTCGTCATGCTCAGGCGCAAAACAGGCGCAAAGCGACGATGATTTCAACTATGTAGTGGATCGTTTTGCCGATGTGGAGGTACTTCGCTATAAAGTGCCCGATTTTGACAGCCTTTCGCTCCAGCAAAAGTTACTTGTGTATCATCTCACCGAAGCGGCTCTTGCCGGAAGAGATATACTTTGGGACCAGAACGGCAAATACAATCTTGCCATCCGTGACCTGATGGAAAACATCTACACTTCCTTTGACGGCGACAAGAATTCCGATGATTTCAAGGCTCTTGAAACTTATCTGAAACAGATATGGTTTGCCAACGGTATCTATCACCACTATTCCATGGACAAGTTCACTCCCGGATTCTCCCGTGACTTCCTCGTGGACCAAATCCAGAAACTGCCCGACGACAAACTTCCCAAAGATCCAGAAACACTCCTTTCCGTGATTTTCGACCCTCAGGTGCAGCCTAAGAAAGTGAACCAAGCCGAAGGACAGGACCTCATCATGACCTCAGCCACCAACATCTACGAAGATGGCATAACCCAGGAGGAGATGGAGAAATATTATGCCGCGCTAAAGGATACCACTGACCTTACCCCCATATCCTACGGTCTTAACACTCGCAAGACAAAAGTCGACGGTAAAATCGTAGAACAGCCTTACAAAGTGGGCGAACTTTACACTGAGGCAATAGAAAAGATTGTGGCAGAGCTTAATCTTGCCGCTCAGTTTGCCGAAAATCCTCAACAAAAAGCTTACATCGACAAACTTGTCGATTTTTATACCACCGGCGACCTGAAAACATTTGACGAATACTCGATTCTGTGGGCTGAAGAAACTAACTCGCAGGTTGACTTCATCAACGGATTCATTGAAAGCTATGACGACCCGCTGGGTATGACCGGCTCATGGGAATCGATAGTAAACTTCAAGAACAATGAAGCGTCAGCCCGCACCGAAACTTTAAGCTCCAATGCGCAATGGTTTGAGGACCACAGCCCCATCGACCCGCGTTTCCGCAAGGACAAAGTGAAAGGCGTGTCGGCAAAAGTAATCACTGCGGCTATTCTTGCAGGCGACTCTTATCCGGCTACACCTATAGGCATCAACCTCCCCAACGCCAACTGGATTCGCTCTTCCCACGGCTCCAAGTCAGTAACTCTTGAAAATATAACCCAGGCCTACGATGAAGCTTCACAGGGAAGCGGTTTCAATGAAGAATTTGTAATCGATGAACCCACAAGCCAGTTGCTCAACGACTACCTCTTCATCACTGACAATCTTCACACTGACCTCCACGAATGTCTCGGACACGCATCGGGCAAGCTGCTCCCGGGTGTGGACCAGGATGCGCTTAAAGCCCACGGTTCAACTCTTGAAGAAGCTCGCGCCGACCTATTTGCGCTTTACTATCTTGCCGATCCCAAGCTCATTGAACTTGGTCTTCTTGACAATCCCGAAGCCTACAAAGCCGAGTACTACAAATACATTCTTAACGGACTTATGACCCAGCTGATGCGTATCGAACCGGGCAAAGACATCGAAGAAGCCCACATGCGCAACCGCAAGCTCATTTCACAGTGGGCGCTTGAAAAAGGCGCGCCCGACAATGTGATAGAGTATGTCAACAAGGACGGAAAGACCTACATCCGCATCAACGATTACGAAAAACTGCGCGAACTGTTCGGTCAGCTTCTCGGCGAAGTACAGCGCATCAAGAGCGAAGGCGACTATGCTGCCGGACGTGACCTCGTGGAAACTTACGCTGTGAAAGTGGATCCGAAACTTCACGCCGAGGTTCTTGAACGCTACTCCCATCTTGACATTGCGCCTTATAAAGGCTTTGTCAATCCCGTGTACAACCTTGTGAAGGACAATGACGGCAATGTAACTGACGTTACCGTAAGCTACGAAGAGGATTATATACCTCAGATGCTCCGTTATTCTCGCGACTATTCATCACTTCCCCGTTAATTCCTGACCGTCATGACTAAATCATCGATTTTCACCGTTGTCGCTTTGGGATTGGCAGCCATAGGCTGTACGCCCGCGCAATCCACATCCGATGGATATGACTCTACAATCATCAACGAGGACGGCACAGTGACATTCCTGTACCGTAACGACAGTGCCAAGAGCGTAAGCGTGGATGTACAGTTTGCCGGAGCCAAAGAGATGCAGAAGGACGAAACCACCGGTATGTGGACAGCTACCGTGGGTCCCGCTGCGCCTGACATGTACCCCTATAAGTTTGTGGTGGACGGAGTGAGCATCATGGACCCCATGTGCGAACAGTATTTTCCCAACGAAGGCTTCAAGAACAGCCTTTTGGAGATACCCGCCAAAGAGGGTTCTCTTCCCCACGACATAAAGGATGTACCTCACGGACGCATGGAGTATGTAAACTATTTCTCCGATGCCATTAACTACACCAACAATGCCGTGGTGTACCTGCCGCCGTCCTATTACGAGAACGAAGACAAATCCTATCCCGTATTTTACCTTATAAGCGGAACCACCGACACCGAGGAGGTATATTATAAGGTGGGAAGAGTGAACTATATCCTTGACAACCTTATCGCTGACGGCAAAGCTCAGGAGATGATTGTGGTGCTTCCTTACGGCAACCCCAATAAGCTTCTGCCTGTACAGCCTGAAGTGGGAATGCCGGCTACCGATTTCGGCAAGGACGTGTTCAGTCAGGACTTGGTAAATGACCTCATGCCTTACATCGAGGCTCACTACCGCACCATCAATGACCGTGACCACCGTGCCATAGGCGGATTCTCACGCGGAGGCAACCAAGGATTGTCCAACGGACTCAGGAATCTTGACAAGTTCTCTTACTTATGCTCTTACAGTTCCTTCACTTCCACTGACATCCCCGAGGTGTACGACAATGCTGCCAAGACCAATGACCTCATCCACCTGTTCTGGCTTGGAGTAGGCACTGACGATTTCCTTTTCGGCAACGCCCGTGACTACACCGAGTTCCTTGACAATAAAGGCATCCGCTCAGTCAAGGAATACACCCACGACAAGTACGGTCACACATGGATGAACGCCAAATATTTCCTCAGCCGCACTCTGCCCCTGCTCTTCAACGAGCAAGCATCGGCTGAAGCAATGAATGCGGCTGAACCCACCATGCCAAAGACCGGCAAGGAACAGCAGTTCACTCCCGGCGTGATGGCGCGGTTGTTCCCCAAGCCCATTATTTCACCTGAAAATGACGGTCAAGACCTGATTTTCCGCTTCAAAGCCGACAACGCCCGCAACGTGCAGCTTGAATCGGAACTCTCGGCTGAGCTTATCGACATGGCACGTGACAGTGACGGTGTGTGGACCGCAAGAATCAAGGATGCGGCTCCTGTTACTTTCAAGTATTGCTTTGTTGTCGACGGCATGAAAGTGGCTGACCCGAGCAACATGTATTTGTCGCCTGACAAAGGCTTCAAATACAGCGTGGCGAAGTCTTACAACGGCGGCGAAAAGAACATTCTTCGCGGCACAGTGCAGTATGACTACGCTGCAGGTACAGCGTTGTACTACCCTGCCGGCAAAGAAGCCGATGCTGAAACCA
This sequence comes from Bacteroidales bacterium GP4, assembly GCA_001701065.1. Classification (GTDB taxonomy): domain Bacteria; phylum Bacteroidota; class Bacteroidia; order Bacteroidales; family Muribaculaceae; genus Muribaculum. Next base: position 550 of record DAAL01000079.1, on the reverse strand, counting down.
TCACCCTCATCCCCGGCAAAAACGACACTGCCGAAAGCTGGTTCAAGGTGGGATGCGCCGACGATATAGCCGACATCCTTATAGCCGAAGGCAAGATACGCCCATGTTCACTCGTTGTGACTTCGGTAGTGCCTGAAAGCGGCAAAGTCCTGAAAGCCGACGATTTCAACACATGGCAAGAACGCAGCCAAGCACTTGAGAAACTGCTGACCGGCAAATAGGACTGCATCAATCCACAAAATAACAACAGGTGCCATACTCACAAGGGTATGGCACCTGTTGACGTTATATAAGGTGATCGGTTTATCGTAAAGCCCAGAAGGCAACAGCCGAAGCTGCCGCCACATTCAGCGAGTCAACTCCGTGCGCCATAGGAATCTTAGCCACGTAGTCAGCTCCGGATATAGTGTCATGGGACAGTCCGTCCCCTTCCGTTCCCATTATTATTGCAAGGCGCGGTTCGCTTTTCAGCCGTTCATCGTCCACCGCTACTGAATTGTCGCTCAATGCCATCGCCACTGTGCGGTAACCGAGTGTGCCGAGGAGTGCT
>DAAL01000046.1:6769-7314 GCA_001701065.1 Bacteroidales bacterium GP4 | reverse complement strand
GCGTAACCGTCTCAACCACCTTTTGAGACTGAGACCAAGGCTAATCAGGTCAAGCCTGTAAAATCATCTTCGTTCAGGAAACTGACAGACAAGGAACTTGAATTTTACGGAGCGTTGAACTGGGACGACAATCCACCTATCAATGGGTTCTACGAGGCCATGATGTCCATCGCACACCGTCAGTTGGAAGAAATGCGTCTTGAACGAGAGGCGGCAGAGGCTGTCAAGTCAGAGACAATCACTGAGAACGGTACCGTCATTGAGAGAACCGAGGGGGATTTCATTCCCGGCAGACAGCCAAGAGCAGCAGCGACACAGCCGGAGCCGGCTGTGGTAGATATATCGCCCCGTCTTTTCTCGGAGGATATACAATTCTTCCACCACAACGGCAGTATGGTTGTTCAGGACGGTCTTGTCGGTTTCCTCTCGGAAGTCCGAAAGAATGGTGCCACATTCAACCCTCTGGAGTTGAAGCCGGAACAGAAGAAACGCGCCATGCTCTATGTCACTCTGTCCGAGACATACCAGCAGCTCTACAACTACGA
>DAAL01000046.1:0-6735 GCA_001701065.1 Bacteroidales bacterium GP4 | reverse complement strand
CCTCAATCAGTATTATGATGAGTTTGTGGCGAAATACGGTAATCTCAACGAGAAACAGAATGTGAAATTTATATTGATGGACGCCAACGGCAGGGACGCTCTTGCATTGGAGCGAGGCGAGAACGGCAGGTTTGTCAAGGCTGACATCTTCGACCATCCTGTCTCATTCGCCATTGACGAGGTTACTTCAGTAGATACTCCTATGGAGGCGTTATCAGCATCGCTCAACAAGTTCGGCGCAGTCAATCTGGACTATATGACCGGATTGGTGGATATGTCCGAGGAAAATCTGATTCAGAGTCTGGAGGGACACATATATTATAACCCTCTGGTGGAGAATTATGAAATCAAAGATAGACTCATCGCCGGAAACGTGGTGCAAAAAGCCGAAGATGTCAAGGCATGGATAGACCGGGAGGAAGAACGTATCAAAAATTTCCCCGGTTATGACGGTGTCGAGCCATACATCGCTATGGCTCAGGATTCCCTCAAAGCGCTTGAAGATGCCACTCCCCGAAAAATATCTTTCGATGAACTGGACTTCAATTTTGGCGAGAGGTGGATTCCTACCGGAATATATTCCGCATACATGAGCCACCTTTATGAGACCGACATAAAGATTGCCTATTCATCTTCGATGGACGAGTATTCATGTGACGCACAACGCAAGAACATGAAAATATGGGAGGAGTTCTGCGTCAGAGGCTATTACCGTACCTATGACGGCATGAGTCTCCTTAAACACGCCCTGCACAACACCGTGCCCGACATTAAAAAGTCAGCCGGAAAGGATGAGAACGGTCACGACATAAAGGTTCCGGACAGTGAGGCGATTCAGTTGGCCAATACCAAAATCGACGAAATCCGAAATGGTTTCGCCGACTGGCTCGAAGCGCAGTCGCCGGAGTTCAAGGAAAGGCTTTCAGACCTTTACAACCGCAAGTTCAACTGTTTCGTGCGTCCTCAGTATGACGGGAGCCATCAGACTTTCCCCGATCTCAATATGAAGATGCTCGGAGACCGTTACGGCATCCGTTCAGTGTATCAGTCGCAAAAGGACTGTGTGTGGATGCTATTGCAAAACGGAGGCGGTATATGCGACCATCAGGTTGGGACCGGCAAGACTCTGATAATGTGCATGGCTGCACATGAGATGAAACGTCTCGGACTCGCCCACAAGCCGATGATTATCGGAATGAAGGCGAATATCGCCGAGATTGCCATGACATATCAGAGCGCCTATCCCAATGCAAGGATTCTCTATGCCGATGAAAAGAGTTTCAAGGCAGACAACCGTGTAGCCTTCTTCAACAAGATGAAGAACAACGACTATGACTGCATCATCATGTCGCACGACCAGTTCGGCAAGATACCGCAGTCCCCGGAAATCCAGCAGGAGATTCTTCAGGCGGAGCTTGACAGCGTTGAGGGAAACCTCGAAGTAGTCAAACAGCAGGGACACGATGTGTCACGCGCCATGCTGAAAGGTCTTATCAAGCGCAAGGAGAACCTTACTGCCAAAATCGCCACTATACAGTACCAGATGGAGCAGAACCGCGACAACGTGGTGGACTTCAAGCAGATGGGCATCGACCACATATTTATTGACGAATCACAGAATTATAAAAATTTGGTGTTCAACACCCGTCATACCCGTGTAGCCGGTCTCGGCAATGCCGACGGAAGCCAACGCTCGCTCAATCTTCTCTATGCAATCCGTACCATTCAGGAGCGAACAGGGAAAGACCTCGGGGCGACTTTTCTCAGCGGCACCACCATATCCAATTCCTTGACGGAACTGTACCTGTTGTTCAAGTATCTTCGTCCGAATGAGCTTGAAAGACAGGAAATCCGCAGTTTCGACGCATGGGCGGCTATCTTCGCAAAGAAGACAACCGACTTCGAGTTCTCCGTCACCAACAACCTGATTCAGAAGGAGCGTTTCCGCTACTTTATCAAGGTTCCGGAACTGGCGGCTTTCTACAATGAGATAACTGATTATAGAACCGCAGCGGATGTCGGGGTGGACCGGCCGGAAAAGCGCGAGATTCTTCACAACATTCCTCCTACACCGGCGCAGGAGCAGTTCATCGAGAAACTGATGAAGTTCGCGGAGAGTGGCAATGCCACTATATTGGGACGCGCTCCGTTATCTGACACAGAGGAAAAGGCGAAGATGCTCATTGCCACAGACTATGCAAGAAAGATGGCTCTTGACCTCCGCCTCATTGACCCCTCCTATGGCGATGACCCCAATAACAAGGCGAGCCACTGTGCAAAGATGATTGCCGAATACTACCACAGGTATGATGCTCATAAAGGCACCCAGTTTGTTTTCAGCGACTTGGGGACATACAAGCCCGGCGAATGGAATGTCTATTCCGAAATCAAGCGCAAGCTCATAGAAGATTACAGCATTCCGGCTCATGAAATACGCTTCATTCAGGAGTGTAAGACTGAGCGTAGTCGAAAAGCGATTATAGATGCCATGAACAGCGGCGATGTCAGGGTGCTGTTCGGTTCCACAACGATGCTCGGCACAGGCGTAAACGCACAGCGCAGGGCTGTCGCGGTCCATGAATTGGAGTGTCCGTGGCGACCCAGTGATTTGGAGCAGCGTGAGGGCCGTGCCATACGGGCCGGCAACGAGATTGCCAAACTGTATGCCGACAACAAGGTCGATGTAATCATCTATGCCGTTGAGAAGTCGCTGGACTCCTACAAGTTCAACCTTCTTCACTGTAAGGCGACCTTCATTGCCCAGTTGAAATCAGGCGCTATAGGTGCCAGAACCATTGACGAGGGTTCGATGGACGAGAAGAACGGCATGAACTTCTCGGAGTATATGGCTATACTTTCCGGCAACACCGACCTGTTGGAGAAAGCCAAACTTGAAAAGAGTATCGCCGCTCTGGAGAGTGAGCGCAAATCCTTCAACAAGGGCATAGGAGATTCACGCTTCCGGTTACAGACTACCAGCCACGACATTGCCAACAACGAGGCGGTAATCAGTCGTATGAAGGAGGACGCCGCCCGGTATCAGTCGGTTGTTCAGCGAGACAAGGACGGCAACCCTATCAACAATCTCACCATCGACACCTACAACCTCCGTGACGAGCAGAACATGGGTGTCCATCTGCAAGGGCTGGCACAACGAACCGATACGCATGGTCAGTATAAGCGCATAGGCGAGGTCTACGGCTTCCCGATCAGCATTATCTCGGAGCGAACCGTGGTTGATGGCAAGGAAAGTGTTCAGAACCGTTTTGTAGTCGAAGGCAACTACAAATACAAGTACAACAACGGCTTCATTGCAATGTCCGACACCCATGCCGCCTGCATGAACTTTGTGAACGCTCTGGAGAAAATCCCCGGCATCATCGCCCAGTACGAGGAACGAACCGCCAAACTCAAAGTCGACGTTCCCCAGCTCGAAGCCATCGTTGCCAAGACGTGGGGCAAGGAGGATGAACTGAAAGCCCTGAAATCCGAACTCGCCGCCCTTGACCGCAAAATCACCGCCGCCCTCGCTCCCAAGAAAAAGGAGCTGGACGGCGATGAACACAAGCAAGTCAAAATTGCTGAAGCTCCGACTCTATCCAATGATATCAAAAAGCCAATGGTTGCAGAACCGAGCAATAATTACAATAAAATAATCAGAGAGCCACAAGTTTATTATATACCTCCCAATGGATTTCGTGCTATAGGCATGAAATTATAAATCTAAATCCGTTAGCCGACTACAATATAATATTGTGGTCGGCTGTCTTCTTCTTATCTGTACCTAATTGGAATGTTGTAAAGATTAATCCATTTATATAGGGTCTTTCGAGACACACGAAGAGCTGCTGCTGATTTTGCTTTATTTCCGTTGTTCTCTCTCAAAGCCTGTTTTATAAGTCTTACTTTATCATGGTGACTATCAAATTTACCGATATTGGGGGTAAGAACTATATCATCCGCCTTTATCTTCTTTCTTGTCGTAACGGTTGTTGCATGACGCAAGATATGAAACATTTCCCGTATATTCCACGACCAGATATGTTCCTCCAGCTTCCTATATGCTTCTTTGGATAGTGTAATCCGTGACGTGTCATTAATCACGCATAATATATTCAACAGTTCTGTTGCCATGGACCCAATATCAGACTTGAAATTGGTAATCGACGGAATATTCATAACGTGGTGTGTTATCACCTTATAAAGTTTTGGGGAGAAAGTCTTGTCAGTAACACGGTTTTCCAAAACGCTACTAGTGGAACATATTACAAGTCCATTGTATTTTCGTTCTCCCTTAGGTACTTTTGTTGCAAGACTTGAAATTAGCACATCAGCCAATATCTCTTGCGCTTCGTAATCAAGTTTTTCTATCTCATGGAAATACAAAGTTCCTTTTTCTGCTTCAGAGAGCATAAACCTCAAATTGTTTCTAAACGACTCTTTCTCAGATTTTCCCCAAATTATATGGATATCCTCATCATCATTGTTGCAATTTGCAAAAATAAACCGGTATTCATTTCTATCACTTCTTGAATGAGCTATCTGTGCAAGACTGTATTTTCCTGTCCCCGGTGCTCCTTTTATCAGAACCACCTCGCCGGGTGTACCATTGATTTCCTTTCTCATGCTCATGAACTCACTTTTAACATCCCCAACCCATTTAAGTGATGAGTCATGGCTGAATAGGCTCATCAAAGGTACAGAGAACGCATCCCGTTCGTTTCCGGTATGATAGAAGAACCCATTTTTGCCTATTTTCCATGTGTCGGCGGATATGGTGTTGTATCTCGAATGAGCGACACAGAAAGCCTTTATGTTATCATGGTTAGCACTCGCAATATGAATCAGTTCCTTTCCAACAGTGTCATACATTGTAATGTCTGCAATAAGGACACGATATTTACCAGATAACAATGCAGAGATTGCTTTATGTTCATCAGTAAAAGTGTCCACATAGCCATCCTTGAATGGAAGATGATGCAATAGCAGTTTGGCTCCTTCTATTGTGGGACTAAATAGAAGTGCTCTCCATGAATTCGCAAAACTGTCATCAAATGCTGAAATTTTAAATATTTCTTTCATTTTGTGAAAAATTCGGAATAAAGAATTTTAATCCTTAATTATATAATAATATTAATATCCATAAAATTAGTGAATTGTATTGAAATTGCAAAAATAATAGGTTACACTTTATGAAATAGAGAGGTGACATATAGTAAACATAATACATGTTAAAAGTAACACTTTTTGTTTGATTTTGAATTTATAATAAGTTACATAGTCCAAACAATCAATTAATTATATTGGTTGTAGTTTTTGATAGTCTGCTATTTAGCAGATGAATCAAAGGAAATGAATTTCAACTATAAAACCGGACTAGATGTTCTCCTTAATCAAATTTAGAGATCTTTGTGCTCCGTTTCAGAAGAATGGAGACTGTTGTAAGACCTTGGATGCAGATGACTTTATCTCTTCCAAGGTCAATCCAAACGCAATAATGTGTTCATTATTCACCCTTCAAATATAGAACACATGGAAGAAGAGATACTAAGTATCCCGTTTATGATGGCTTTGTGTGAAGGTCGTCATGATGAACTCGGCGACCTTTTCCCGGAGTTTAAAAAGAACATCAGTAAGATTTGTCAAGGAGCTAAAGTCATTTGGCAAGAAGCGCATCTTGTAGTATTACTTGTTGAAGAGGAGGTGCATTCTTTCTTAGGGGAAGTGTCTTCTAATGCCAATAAATATATACAACGAGCTATTAATGTACTCCAACGTATCTTGGAACACATAAAGATAATGATGTCACATCAAAAAATGAATGGGTCAAGCCCATCAAATTCAGAAGACAACCCCATTCGTCACTTATCAGCACGAGGGAATCTCAAACAGATTGACATAGTTATGCTTGGACACGCTCTCCACGAAGTTGCATTTCTTGGCACAGAGGTGACCTTATGTGATGTTTGTACAGGATTGGGGGATTTCTTCGGAATAAAAATAACAGAAGCCTACGTACGTACTGCATTTACTGATATTCGCAATAAATATCAAGACAAAAAGATACTGTTCATAGATCGCCTAAGAGATTTATTTATTGACAAGATAGAACGTGCTATTGAAAAATCAAATGAATTATATGATAGACAGAGGCTGATAGTTCACCATAAATAGAAAAAATGTCTTAAGTCCAGTGTATCTACTATATGGTATATGGGAAATTTTCAGATCAAGCCTTGATGTACTATTTCTTGTGGAGATGACACAAACTGGGATCTGCCTCAATTCGAGCAAGTTCAACCGCAACAATGCGGCGAACATCAGTTTTGATTTTATCATAATTATTCTTGATTGCCTCATCCATGCAGTCATTACCGTTCTCGTCAAGGAACTCATGGATAACTGGAATTTGTTTGTAGGCTTTTGTTTCAGTTGCAACAGTGGCATTGTCAACAACGATTTCCGCATGAAATATTTTTTGCTCGATACGCTCATCAAAGTTATCGCATACAGCACCGACAAACATACCCTGTGTTAGCGTTGAGATTTTACTTGGCGGGATTATGGAATCCATCTGAGTGTTGAACGATGTGCTTACATCCTGTCTATTGATAGATATTGACTGCCTCTTTTGCAAGACTTTGCCAAAACGCTCAGAAAGTGTTTTCGCCGTGGAACCGACTACTTGACCTGAAAATATATTACCGACGGTGTTCATTACAACGGCGGCCTCAG
>DAAL01000060.1 GCA_001701065.1 Bacteroidales bacterium GP4 | reverse complement strand
GCCACATGGCAGTAAGCCATGATAAGGCAGTTATTGCCCACGACGGTCTTTCCACGTGCTGCAGTGCCTCTATTGACAGTCACACACTCACGGATGGTGGTGTTGTCGCCTATAATGGCATAAGTCTCCTCCCCCTTGAATTTGAGGTCCTGAGGAATAGCACCGATAACGGCACCGGGAAAAATATTACAGTTCTTACCGATTCGCGCACCTTCCATTATGGTCACATTACTTCCGATGCGAGTGCCTTCGCCTATCTCCACGTTCTGGTCGATGGTCACAAAGGGGTCAATCACTACGCTCGAAGCAATTTTAGCCGCGGGATGCACGTAAGCTAATGGTTGTTTCATTCTTCGTTATTTTAATATGTATAAGAGAGCGCGGTTTACTTGTTTTTCACAATCTGTGCCATAAACTCACACTCAGTAACTATCTTTTCACCCACAAACGCATATCCTTTCATCATTGCGCATCCTCGGCGGAGAGGAGTCATGAACGATACATGGAAAATGAGAGTGTCGCCGGGAACCACCTTGTTGCGGAACTTCACATTGTCAATCTTCATGAAGTATGTGGAGTAACGTTCGGGATCCTCCACGCTTCCAAGCACGAGAAGTCCACCGGTCTGTGCCATAGCCTCCACCTGAAGCACACCGGGCATAACCGGCTCTTGCGGGAAGTGACCCACGAAGAAAGGCTCATTGCCGGTGACGTTCTTAACGCCCACGATGTAGCTGTCGCCTTTCTCGATAATCTTGTCGACCAACAAGAACGGATAACGGTGAGGAAGCAATTCACGGATGCGGTTGACATCCATGATAGGTTCAACTGACGGATTATATATAGGAGCTTGAATCTCCTGGCGTTTAATCTCTTTGCGGATTTTCTTGGCGAAAGTGGTGTTGATGGTGTGTCCAGGACGGGTAGCGATAACTTTTCCCTTCAACGGACGACCAATCAAAGAAATGTCACCAAGCACATCAAGAAGCTTGTGGCGCGCAGGCTCATTCTCGGCGAACAAGGGGAAGTCATTTATATAGCCGAACTCCTCGACGTTCTTGTGGGGCACTCCCATGAGGTCGGCAAGACGGTCAAGTTCGCTCTGAGCCATGGGCTGATCGTAGATAACGATGGCATTGTCAAGGTCGCCGCCTTTTATGAGGTTGCCCTTCACAAGCGGTTCCACTTCACGGACAAAAACGAAAGTGCGGCTTGCGCCTATCTCCTTGGAGAAGTCCTCGATGTGGTCGAGTGTGGCATATTGGTTGCTTAACACTGGGGAGTCAAACGACACCATAGTGTCGATGCTGAATTCATCGTCAGGAAGGACCACAATGGAAGAGCCGGTGGTGTCGTCACGCACCTCAATCTTCTGCTTAACCACATAATAGTCCTTGTCGAGTGCCTGCTCTTCGATGCCCGATGCAATAATCTTCTCGCAGTATTCCTTGGAACTGCCGTCAAGGATGGGAAGCTCCGGAGCATTTACCTTAATAAGGCAATTGTCAATGCCCATTCCGTAGAGAGCCGCAAGCGCATGCTCGATAGTGCTCACCGAAGCATCGCCTTTGGTAATGACTGTGCCGCGGGTGCTTGCAGTGACATATTCAGCCAAAGCGTCGATGACCGGTTGGTCGGGCAAGTCCACCCTTTGGAATTTATAACCATGATTTTCAGGAGCCGGACAAAATTCTGCATCGATAATTAAACCGGTATGCAATCCTTTTCCATGCACCTTAAAACTTTCTTTCAGCGTACATTGTTTCATTTTGCCGATTGATTTATTGTTTATTATTCATTTTCTTTTCTAATTCCCTCACCTGAGCGTAGAGTTTCGACAGGTTCTTAACATTGACAGCCTGACGCATGAAATCGGTGTGGTCCACAGCGGGATAACCCATTATGATTCTACCGTCCTTAACGTCCTTGGGGATGCCTGACTGCGCTCCCACATGCACGCGGTCGCCCACATGGATGTGACCGGCGAATCCTACCTGACCGCCCACCATGCACCATGAACCTATCTTTGTAGAACCGGCAACACCCACTTGCGAAGCCATAACGGTGTTCTCACCCACCTCACAGTTGTGCGCCACCTGAATAAGATTGTCAAGTTTCACGCCCTTGTGTATGCGAGTGCTACCCATCATGGCACGGTCGATAGTGGTGTTAGCGCCTATCTCCACATCGTCCTCTATCACCACATTGCCCAATTGAGGAATCTTGTTGTAGCCATTCTCCACTGGAGCGAACCCGAATCCATCAGCACCTATCACGCATCCGCTGTGCAGGATGCAATTGGCTCCGACTTTACATCCGGCGTAAATTTTCACCCCGGGATATATAATGGTGTTGTCGCCTATCTCAACTCCCTTGCCTATGTAGCACTGCGGATATATCTTCACATCGACACCTAAAGCCACACCCTCAGCTATATAAGAGAATGCGCCCACATAAACTCCTCCGGGGAGAATCACCCCTTTGGCTATATGGGCAGGCTCCTCCACTCCTACGGGATGGACTGCTGACATCTTGCTTACCATGTCGAGCAAGAACGCGATAGTGGCATAAGGGTCGGCGACTCTGATAAGAGTAGCCTTGATGGGATGCTCAGCCACAAAATCATTACCGACAAGCACTATAGAGCTACCGGTGCTGTATATGAAATGGGTATATTTAGGGTTTGCCAGAAAAGACAAAGCCCCTTGATGCCCTTCTTCGATTTTGGCAAAAGTATTTACCTTAACTTCCGCATCCCCTTCCACTTTTCCGTTAACCAAGGATGCTATCTGCGCTGCAGAAAATTCCATTAATATTAAATATTAAAATTAATTTCAAGTTGCAGAAACCGTTTCGGCAGTTTCTAATGTGCAAAGATGCACAAAATTTTTCACACTTTAGCCATTTTAAGCCCATTTAGTTGCAAATTACATGTAAATAATCCTAAAATTGGCTTAGAAAGTGTGCCGATGTAACATATTTTTAGACTATAACACAATCTTTTTGTAACATTTAAAAATTATAAGCCGGACAAAATGTGTTATATTTGCAAAACCGTAACCAAAGACATAACTCACAATGGACAACATAACCAAATACTTTAACCTCACTCCCCGCCAGAAGGAACAGTTTACAATGCTTGGAAGCCTTTACCCGGAATGGAACGAGAAAATCAACGTCATTTCCCGAAAGGATATCGACAATCTATACACCAACCACATTCTACATTCGCTGTCCATAGCGAAGTTTTTCCAGGCAAAGGACGGAACAACGTTTCTGGACATGGGCACAGGCGGAGGATTCCCCGGAATACCCTTGGCGATACTTTGGGACAAGTGCCGATTTCACCTCATCGACCGCATAGGCAAGAAAATAAAAGTGGCGCAGGACATAGCGGAACGTATAGGGCTTGACAACGTTACATTCCAGCACGGCGACATAGGAGAATGCCGCCAAAAATATGACTTTGTAGTGTCACGCGCCGTGATGCGTCTTGACGAACTTGTGCCGTTGATAAAGAAAAACATATCGCCGGTGTCGTCCAACTCAATCCCCAACGGACTGATATGCCTCAAAGGTGGCGATCTCACCGATGAACTGAAAGGAATAAAATATCCTGTCATAGAAGAACCGCTAAGCATGTACTTCAGCGAACCGTTCTTCGAGACAAAAAAACTTGTATATGTTCAAATCTAATCTATTACAGCTATGATTAAAGTAAAAACATTCACAGTCAACATGTTTGGAGTCAATACCTATGTATTGTGGAATCCGGAATCACTTGAAGCAGCAATAATCGACCCCGGAATGATACATGACGACGAAAAAGCACGTATTGACCATTTCATCATGGACAATGGTCTATTGGTAAAGAATCTTATCAACACCCACATGCATGTGGACCACATATTCAGCGACCTATATATCAAGAATAAATATAATGTGCCTGTGCAAGGATCACAATTTGACAGCTTCCTTGGTGAACGTGCCGCCACACAATGCCGCATGTTTGGGCTTCCCGATGACATGATGGGAGTGGAGATAGACGAAGAGCTTACCGACGGTCAGACAAAGACAGTGTGCGGCGAGGAAATGAAGGTGATGCTTGTCCCCGGACATTCGCCCGGCAGCCTTGCACTGTATTTCCCCGAATCGGGAATAGTGTTTACCGGCGATGTGCTGTTCCGTAACAGCATTGGGCGGACTGACCTTGTGGCGGGAAACTACAATACCCTTATGGAAAGCATCAAGAAAAAACTCTTCACCCTTCCTGACACTACCGAAGTATACCCCGGGCATGGAGAACTCACCACTATAGGCTACGAGAAGGAGAACAATCCTTACGTGATTTAACGGGGTGGGCTAAAAATCGATGGTCAAACGTACATTCAACTGTCGCCGTGTCAAGTAATTTGGCACGGCGTACTGTATATTATAAATATTCTCCAAAACAAACATAGACATCAAAATACAATGATATTAAAACTATAAAAACATGATAAAAACTTTTATTTGATTATCTCTATCCAGGACAAATCAAAATGTATAGCATTCAATACATCATCTTTTGTAAGAAGAGGTGGTCGTTTGATTGTAAATTTAATTGCGTTTTGGGGCACACAAGTATGAACAGTGAATTGCGATCCATGAGGTTGCCAAGTAAAACAAATCCTGCCTGTACTTATCTATTTTCCTATAAGATTACCATTAGAGTTTGCCTCCCAAATATAATCACTTGTCCGAAATCTGCGATTATCTTCTTCAAACAAACAATAGCTGAGTAAATCATTAGAACGAATAAGCACAGAAGTTCGTATAGGATTATAATTATCCTGAGCTATATTGATGCGTTCATTCCAGATACCAAGCACAGCACGTCCTGTTTTCTGTATGTCTGCATGGGGATCCGTGATACCGTATGAATAATCAGGAGAACAACGTCCACTAATAAGTCTAATATTCTGAGCAGAAAATGGTCTGGGACTTTTTACTGTTTTCATCGACCATGCCATTTTACCCAATGTCACATCTGCAATACCTATAGGAGAATCAAGATGCTCGCCTCCCAAAGCATCAGCAAAAATATCGCCCCAATCAGCTCCTGTTATGTCCTTTCGACCTATACAAAGTAGGTGAATCAAATTTCTACCAACACGGATTATCAAATCATCAGGCAATTCATTAATGGGATAAGGCTCGTTAGTAACCAACTTATTTCTATCTCTAAGTCTTGGATGTTCCATAGTTTTATATATTATTCAATAAGTAATCTATTTTTTTCGCAATTTCTCTAATCATCGGAACCGCCACGCTGTTTCCAGTCTGCTTTCGTATTTCTCCATGAGAAACAACAATTTTATAATTGTCAGGAAAGCCTTGCAAACGGAGCAACTCTCGTGATGACGGTCGACGGCATCCATTAACTAATAAGTAATTTAAGTTTCGCAAGTACTGA
>DAAL01000151.1 GCA_001701065.1 Bacteroidales bacterium GP4 | reverse complement strand
TTATAAATTTACATCAAACCACAACCGCATCGGTTTTTGTGCCTATATTACAGGGCTTTATAAGCTCTTTTTTAAAGAAAAATTAGGCGAAAATGCGGAAGTGTGATGTAATATCTTATCATCCGAGACAAAATTACTAAAAAAATTCCAATTGCAGAGGGGTATTTGGCAAAGCTTTCTTCTCTTTACCCCAAAAATTGATAATTTCGCCATATTGTTTATCAGTGACTTTAAGAATTGAGGTCTTTCCGAGTTCGGGGATAAGAATTTTGACTCGCTTTATGTGCACTTCCATGCTTTCCTTCGAGCCGCAAAATCGGGTGTAGACTGAAAACTGCATCATAGTGAATCCATCCTTTTCCAAAGATTTGCGGAAACGAGTAGCTTCTTTGCGCTGCTTTTTGGTGGCTACCGGCAAATCAAAAAATACGAAAAGCCACATTACTCTATAGGCATTTATTCGTTCAAAATCCATTTTACCGGAATTGGGGAAGGCGGAGTGTTTTGCTCTTTCCTGACATCATTTTTAATAGTGAGGTGCATGTGATGCTTATGGCTATGTTCAATGGGTGATTAGTTCCGTCGATTACCACATCAGTATAGCCTACATTGATTAATGCGGCTTTGGCATTCTTGTCAAGTTCACTGCAACCGTGTTTATGAAGATTGAACACGACTTCGTCCACATAAGGGCGATAAGGTTCCATTACGTCATCGGCAAGAGGGAAGGCGTTGTATCGGTTACGGTGATGCACTCCGAAAGCCGGCAGCATCCCGGCTCCTATGATTGCCCTGACGGTGGCTGCCCGGAGAATCGAGTAGCCGTAATTGAGCAACGGATTGGGAGCCTTTCCATCGCGTTGACGGGAAAAATCCGTTCCGAAAAGTTCGCGCCAGTACAATCGTGCCGCAGTGCCCTCCTTGTTGTCAGAGTCATCACTCTTCACGTTCTTATAGTAAGGCTTGAGAATATTACCGTCCTTTGACAGCTTTAGAAGCAGCCGACTCTGGTTCTCGATCTTGGACTCTATCAGTTGTCGCCAAGCCGACTTCCTGACCGGTGCAGAGGCTTCAATCTGTTGCCGGTACCGCTCTCCTTGGAGGGAGTTTGACTCCAATGGCGCAAGATAGGTGAGCGGCACATGGGAACTGTTGCACAGCACCACTCCCACATTCTCAGCCGTGAGCGCATTTAGTGCCGGAATGCTTACCTCCACTTGTTGATTCTCGATAATCAGAGTCGACAGGTCCTCAATGGGAATTGAGGATTTTGCTCCTTCATTGTCCTTAAGCTCTATGATGAGTTGGGAATTGCGCAGAACGATGCGTGCTGGAGAAGAGATTACAATGGAGCGTTTCAGCATGGCGGATGCAAGAATTGGATTTCACCGGTGACGGTCAAGCGGAAGTCCTGACCCTCGACAAGAGCATTGAATTGGGTATAGAGTTGAGTTATTCCGGGGCGAATATCTTCGCCGCATTTCCATACTCCACTAATTAATTTCGTGTTTGGATCGTTAGTTGGTCTTGCTTCTTGATTATATCGAAATGTTACAACTCCATATCCTTTACCGGATGGATTAAGATTTAGTCCTGATATTCGGTACAGCCTTTTTACAAGCTCTTCTTTGCTGCAATCGTATAACTCCTGCGGTGACTTTTCATAGAAAAGCACCATGTCGCCTATGCGCAGTTTCCATTTGAGCGGAAGTCCGTCCTTGTCAGAAAGCGGGAACAGTTCTTCGCCCGATTTATACAGTCGTGCAGCGTCAAGAAGATTTATAAGCTTGTAGGACCGCTTCACTTTTTTGCCGCCAAGATTACCCTCGTAGATGCACAGGCAATAGTTGGAATCGTTTGCCACATGATAGAACTGCTTGTGGGGATGCCGTGACTCGTCACGATGCTTTTTAAGATTTAGCGGTGATGTCACAGTTGGAGTAAACACCCTCACTTTCTTGATTTCGATGCCTTTCTCTTTATTCATCCACACAGGCTGGGAAAGCAGGTTCTTGAATCCTCTTTCTTTTATAGCCTGCTCGACCTTTTCCCTTACCGCCGGATCCACAATGTTCTTTATATCCTTTTCGCCTAATGAAGATAAGGCTCTACGGACCACATATTTTATTGTGCCTTCCCGGGATATGGCACCATAATAGGTGTCCTTATGCAAGGCTCCTCTCACGGCATCCCCCTGCTCGTACACGGGGTTGCCGTCAGCGTCACGGACTACCTTGCCGCGCCGTTTAAGCAGTTTCTTTGACTGATTGAATGTGTTCTGCGAAACGCTATGGGACACAAGAATCTTGTCGCTGATTTTTTTGATGTCCTCAGTGAATGTAGCCCAAGGCTTTTCAAAAACGGGGCGTGAACCGTGCCCTAAGTCGTAATCCTCCTGTGCTGTGCGGTAGCGTGCCCATCGCTGATATTCGCTTCGTCCAAGGCATGCTATCACGATGGCATCAATGGTGTGGTGGCAGTGATTGATGCGTTCCTTCTTGGAGTATTCATCCTGGAGTCCCCACATCTTGCGGAACTCGGCAGTAGTGGCTCCTTTGACAAGGAATATCTGCCGTTCCTCGCTGCGGAAGACGCTTCTAAGAAATTCCCGTGCATACTTGCCTATAATGCCGGTGTCCACTCCTTGACGGCGTGAGAACCCTTCGGGAACCTCTTTCATCCGCTCGCAGCCCAATCTCACCCTGTGC
>DAAL01000239.1 GCA_001701065.1 Bacteroidales bacterium GP4 | reverse complement strand
ATGCTAAGGCACAAATCGAGAATGGCAACAAAGCAGCCGGTACTCGTGCGCGCAAAGCTTCTTTAGAAATTGAAAAAGCAATGAAAGAATTCCGCAAGAAATCACTCGAAGCAGCTAAACTCTAAAGAATTCCGCTAACCGACTAAAAAGGGATATCCTCATCGATATTCCTTTTTTTATAATGTAACCTGTTATAACCTTATAATTTTAAATCTACATGATAAGAAAAACGATTGCAATTATAGCCGCAGCCATATCCTTCATGGCATTGGGAGCCGAAGTTCTCCCTGAACTTGACCCGGAGAGCTGCACAAGCATCATGGTGGGAAGAAAAGCCTCGACCGACGGTTCAGTGATAACCAGCCACACATGTGACGGCAACTACCGCACATGGATGGACATAGTTCCGGCACAGACATTCGACCGCGACACTACAGTAGCAGTGGTAAAGGGACGAATGCACACTGACCACGCCACCGGTTCCCGAGGAATGAAAACAGCAGGAGAAATACCCCAAAGCAAAAGCGTGTACCGATTCCTCAACACCTCTTATCCGTGCCTTAACGAGAAGCAACTCGGTATAGGCGAAACCACAATTTCAGGACGCAAAGAACTTGTGAACCCTAAAGGAATGTTCTTGATTGAAGAACTTGAAAGGATAGCCCTACAACGTTGCTCGACAGCCCGTGAGGCAATAACCCTTATGGGAGAACTCGTGGCTCAGTACGGCTACGGCGACTGGGGCGAATGCCTCACCATAGCCGACCCTAGCGAGGTGTGGCACTTCGAAATATTCGGAGAAGGACCTGACAAGATAGGCGGTGTGTGGGCGGCTGTAAGAATACCCGATGACCATGTGGGTGTGTCAGCCAATATTTCCAGAATCTCAACCATCGACCTAAAGGACCCTGACAATTACATGGCTTCGGCAAATGTGTTTGACGCAGCGCGCAAACTTGGTCTATGGGACGGCAAGAAACCGTTCCGCTTCTGGGAAGCATACTCAGGCACCAACTACTTCGATGAACCCAAAGCATTCAGCGTGCGCGAATACTTCATACTTAACAAGCTTGCTCCTTCGCTCAACCTTTCTTATGACAGCGAGGAACTCCCCATAAGCGTCAAGCCTGACAGCCTTGTGTCAGTGACTGATGTGATGGCACTCCTCACCGAAACTTACGATGATTCCGACTTCGATCCTATAAAGAATCTTAAGGTAGTAAACAAAAAGAAGGACAGCGAGGAAACCGACACCGTGATAAGCCCGGCGGCTAACCCCTGGATGACACGCGACATGGTGAAATTGTTTAACTCAATAAAAGAAGGCACCGTGAGCGACCACAGGCTTGTGGCTGTGCCGCAGTGCTCCTACTCCACCGTGATTCAACTTCGCAACTGGCTTCCTGACGATGTAGGCGGCGTGGTGTGGCTGGCATTCGACAACCCCGGACAAAGTCCCCGAATACCGATATTCAGCGGCACTACTGACCTCCCGGCTTGTTTCAAAGTGTGCGGTCAGCTTCGTTACGACGAAAACAGCGCAATATGGCACTTCCGACGCACCAACAAGCTTGCCACCGTTAAGTGGGGAGCTACTCGTGACCGCATGAAGTCATCGTTTCAGCACTTCGTGGATAAAGGGCAAAACGAAATGCCTTATATCGAGGAACGATACAAGAGCATTCTCGCCGAAAAAGGTCCCGAAGCGGCAAGACAATTCTTGACAGGATATACTTCGGACTTTGCCGGAGCCGCTCTGCACCATTGGGACGAGATGGGCGATGAGTTCTGGGCTAAATTCGCAATAGGATTCTAATAATGACAACCATAAACAACACCATCTAATATGAAATCAATCATAACTACATGCGCCATAGCCCTCACTTCGCTTGCGGCAAGCGCACAAGGTTATCAGTTTACCGATGTAGCCACGGTGCCTGTGACTCCGGTAAAGAATCAGGCTTCTACCGGCACATGCTGGGCATTTGCCACAACTTCATTCATTGAAGCCGAACTTCTAAGAACAGGAAAAGGCGAACATGACCTCTCGGAAATGTTCATAGTACGCCAGAAGTACCTTAACCAACTTGACGACAACTTTCTGCGCCGCGGCAGAGGAAATATAGGACAAGGAAGTCTTTCCCACACATTCACCCGCGCCTTTGACCAGGTGGGGATAGTGCCGGAAGAGGTATATTCAGGCATAAACTACGATTCCGAGACCCACAACCACGGCGAAATGACCGCTTATATGCACGCAATAGCCGATGTTGCGGTAAAAGCCAAAAACCGGAGTCCGCAATACCACCAATTGATGAACCATCTTTTGGACACTTATCTGGGAGAAGTGCCTGAGAAATTCACTTACAAAGGCAAGGAGTACACACCCAAGTCGTTCGCCGAGTCACTCGGACTTGACATGAACGACTATGTGGAACTCACAAGCTTCACCCATCACCCCATGTATCAGCAATTCGAGCTTGAAGTGCCCGACAACTGGGAACATCGACTGATGTACAATCTCCCTCTTGACGAACTAATGGCTGTAATGGACAATGCCCTTACCAACGGCTACACCGTGTGCTGGGACGGCGATGTAAGCGAACGCGGATTCTCCCACAAAAACGGAGTCGCCATAAACCCCGAAGTTACTTCACTCTCCGCCTACGCTCCGGAGGACACCGCCAAATTTGCCGCGCTCGGAACTCAGCAACGCCTTGAGGAGATTTACAAATTTGAGAAGCCATATCCCGAAATCGATGTCACCCCCGAAGTGCGACAGAAAGGTTATGAAACATTTGAAACCACTGACGACCATCTAATGCATCTGACCGGAATAGTAAAAGATCAGAACGGCAAGAAGTACTACCGCACCAAAAACTCCTGGGGCACTGAACGCAACGAGATGGGAGGTTATCTCAACATGTCGGAAAGTTTTGTAAAGGCAAAGACAGTCTATGTCATGGTCCACAAGGACGCTTTGCCTAAGGACATCCGCAAGAAGCTCGGAATAAAGTGACATAACCAAGAATCCCACATATTCATCAAGGAAGGACTCACTTAAAGGGTTCTTCCTTGTTTTATTTATGGGTAATGCTGTTTAGCGTTGACTCATCATCCAGCTTTTCCGCAGGAGTGTTATCGCTGCGGTTGATTACAAACTCTTCATAGTAGGCAAGCAACAATGTAGTGAGCGGAAGAGCTATAATCATTCCTATCAGCCCCAGGAGAGTGCCCCACACTGACAGCGAAAGCAATATTATAGCCGGATTCAGCCCCAACGCCTTACCCATAATCTTGGGAGTAAGCACATAATCACATATGCACTGGCTGACCACATATACCAGTCCGCACTGCCCCAATTCGCTCCAGAATGCCACGCCTCCGCCCATTGAGTCAATCAGGCACACCAATGCCACCGGAATAAGAGTGACATACTGAAAATAAGGAATCATATAAAGTATTCCCACAAGGACACCAAGCACTATGGCTAATGGAATACCCACTATAGAAAACCCTATGCAATAAAATACAGCCGCACACAGCGCAATCAGAGCCTGACCGCGGAAATACTTGTTCATGCTGTTCTTGATGTCATCGCCCACTCTATAGGCTATGGGACGGAATTTCGGCGGCACAAGCAGTCGGAATCCCTTCATAAGACGTTTATAATCTATCAGTATAAATATCACATAGATAAAAGTCAGGAGCCATTCAAGAGTGTGCATCAGGAATCCCAGGACAGCCGAAAGTATCGACGTGCTTTTATTTATTATCGTTTCCAGATGTCCGCCCTGCATCATCTGCTTTATCGTATCGGAGTTGATGTACTTGTTGATGAAATCATGCACTTCAGTCGGCACAAACGGCACCGACACTCCGCTTGACGAATAATTCCTGATAAGTTCCTCCATGTGGTTCACTTCCTTTATCACTGACGGCACAAAGAAATAGATGAGCAGCCCTATCAGAAATGTCACTTCAATAAGCGTGATGAATATAGCTATCACCCTACCCTTTAAATGAAGAAGTTTACGGGTAAATTCCACCAACGGATCGAGCAGATAAGCAATAAGACAAGCCAAACAGAAGGGAAGAAGGACATTTTTAAGAATGTTAATCAACCATATCAAGCCCACCACTATAGCAATCGCGAATATATAGCGCGCAACCCTGTCAAATGTAAGCGGACGAGAATTAGACATAATTTTAGGCATAATGTTATTCTTTCTATTTATAACAATAGAATAGATTGTTGAGTTTATTTGTCGGGATAAGCTTTTGTTAGTAATTTTGCACAAAAATCAAGATAAAAATGGAAAGTTTAATCCGTCGAGGCAAAGTTGACGATGCCCCGGCAATAGTAAAAATACTAAATCACTATATCGCCAACACCACTGTAAGTTTCGAGATGGAACCGGTGAGCGAAGAAGAAATGACAAGACGCATCACTGCCATAGCAGCCCGTTATCCGTTTTTCGTCTATACCGAGGACGGCGAAGTTATGGGCTACTGTTACGTGCATCAATGGAAAGAACGGAAAGCTTATAACCACACAGCCGAAACCACCATCTATCTGCATCCTTCGGTCAAGCACAGCGGCATCGGGACTCAACTTATGCACCGACTGATAAAGGAATGCCGTGATTACGGATTAAAATCGCTTATAGCATGTGTGACGCAGGAAAATGTGGAAAGTATGCGTTTTCATGAAAAGATAGGTTTTGAAAAAGTATCCCATTTCAAGTCCGTTGGCAGAAAGTTTGACCGCTGGCTGGACGTAATCGACTACGAAATGCTGCTACAATAAAAAAGAAGAGACTCCACAACGGAATCTCTTCTTTATTTTTATTCAAGGTAATGTTTAGATGCCTAGAAGCTGCTTCATTTTTTGGAACGCTTCGACAATGCCGTCACGGTTCTTGCCGCCAGCCTGAGCAAATCCGGGCTGACCGCCGCCACCGCCTTGGATAAGTTTGGCGGCTTCACGCACTACCGATGATGCACTAAGACCTTCTTTCACCAAATCCTCGGTAATCATCACTGTCAACAACGGCTTTCCGGCAGGATCTACTGTAGCCGCGATGAAGATAGTGTCAGCAGGTGATTTTGCGCGCACGCTGAATGCCACATTCTTCACTACGTCAGGGAGGCGTATTCCTGTCATCTCCACAACCTTGTGCGCCGAAGTGGATTTCTCGGCTTTAGCAAGAAGTTCATCAGTAAGATAGTTTACACGTTCCTTGAAATACTCTTCCACTTCATGCTTAAGTCCGGCATTTTCATCGATGGACTTGCGAAGCGCCTGCACAAGATTAGGAGTATTGTTGAACATTGCGCCTATTTCCTGAAGTGTTGCCTGCATTTTTTCGACGGCTTTCTCCACCTGGGCACCGGTGATAGCCTCAATACGGCGGATACCGGCTGCAATACTGCTCTCCGAGAGAATCTTAATCATTCCTATGTTACCGGTATTGTCAACGTGGGTTCCACCGCAAAGCTCTACCGAGCTGCCATAACGAATCACACGCACCTCATCGCCGTACTTTTCACCGAACAATGCCATGGCACCCATGTCACGTGCCTGTGCTATGGGCACATTGCGATGTTCGTCACGGGATATAGCCTGACGCACTTTCTTATTGGCGAGATGTTCCACTTGCTTGATTTCGTCGGGAGTAAGCTTCTGGAAATGGGAGAAGTCGAAACGAAGCACTTCGGGCGAAACAAACGAACCGCGCTGCTCCACATGAGTGCCAAGCACTTCACGGAGAGCTTCGTGAAGAAGGTGAGTGGCGGTGTGGTTAGCCGAAGTAGCCGCACGTGCTTCCTCATCTATAATAGCATCGAAAGTAGCGGTGACATCAGAAGGAAGTTTCTTAGTGATGTGTACCCCGATACCGTTTTCGCGCTTTGTGTCGATAATTTCAACCTTGTCGTCACCGCTTACAAGCACACCTGAGTCGCCTACCTGACCACCCATCTCGGCATAGAAAGGAGTTTCGGAAAGTATTATCTGATAGAATTCATTGTTCTTCTGTTTTACTTTGCGGTAACGCAGAATCTTGGTTTCAGCCTTCGTTTGGTCATATCCCACAAACCTCTGCTCACCTTCATTCACAACAACCCAGTCGCCGGTTTCGACAGCTGCGGCATTGCGCGCACGAGCTTTCTGCGCCGCCATCTCAGCGTCAAATTCCTTATGGTCGAGGGTCATGCCGTTCTCCTTAAGGATGAGTTCGGTGAGGTCAAGAGGGAATCCGTAAGTATCGTAGAGCGTAAATGCCTCTTTTCCGGAGATTTCATTTTTCCCGGCAGTTTTAGCGGCTTCAATAGCGGCATCAAGCATCTTAATACCGTTTTCAAGAGTGCGGAGGAATGCATCCTCTTCCTCTTTTATAACCTTCATTATAAGGTCACGCTGCTTCGGAAGTTCAGGATAAGCCTCACCCATGCTCTCTATAAGAGTATCGATGAGCTTGTACATGAAGGCTTCTTTCTGTCCAAGGAATGTATAGGCATAACGCACGGCACGGCGAAGAATACGACGAATCACATAACCAGCTTTGGCATTTCCGGGAAGCTGTGAATCAGCGATAGAGAACGCGATAGTGCGCACATGGTCAGCGATCACACGCATAGCGATGTCCACCTTGGCATCCTCGCCGTATTTCTTGCCTGACAGTTCCCCAATCTTGAAGATGAGCGGAGTGAACACATCTGTGTCATAGTTGGAGCGTTTTCCCTGCAAAGCCATGCACAGGCGTTCAAAACCCATACCGGTGTCGATAACCTTGGCGGGAAGCGGTTCAAGCGAACCGTCGGCTTTACGATTAAACTGCATGAACACAAGATTCCATATCTCTATAACCTGAGGATGGTCATGGTTCACCAAGTCACGTCCCGGCACGGCAGCCTTCTCCTCATCGCTACGAAGGTCAATGTGGATTTCCGAGCAAGGTCCGCAAGGTCCGGTATCGCCCATTTCCCAGAAATTGTCATGCTTATTACCATTGATTATATGATCCTTAGGCAGATGGGTTTCCCATATCTCAGCCGCTTCATCGTCCCGGGATAGTCCTTCGGCAGGAGAACCCTCGAACACAGTGGCATAAAGATTCTTCGGGTCAAGGTGAAGCACATCCACCAGATATTCCCAAGCCCAGTCAATAGCCTCGCGTTTGAAATAATCGCCAAACGACCAGTTACCAAGCATTTCAAACATAGTGTGATGGTAAGTGTCCATTCCCACTTCCTCCAAATCGTTATGCTTACCGCTTACACGAAGGCACTTCTGAGAGTCGGCAACTCTTTTGTATTTAGCCGCCGCATTCCCAAGAATGATATCCTTGAACTGGTTCATACCGGCATTGGTAAACATGAGCGTAGGATCATCTTTAATAACCATAGGTGCCGATGGCACTATCTGGTGACCCTTTCCACGAAAAAAATCCTTGAAAGATTCACGTATTTCTTTAGCTGTGAGCATCTTAATAGAATATATTTTAATTACTAATTATTCAAAATTAAACAACAAATAGGCAAGTTTACTGATTATTTGCTATATTTGCATAAAATAATCTACAAAATTAGTTGATTATTATTAGTTTTGCAAGAACCTGATGACCAATTAATATGAGTAAAAAGGTTTTCTATCGTTATAATCCGGCAACGGAAAAGTACGAACGAGTGTATCCGTCACGACGGATGCGCATATGGACCCATATCCGCAATTGGGGCGGAGCGCTTATTCTGTGCGGAATTATATTCATCTGCATATACCTTGTAACTGCAACTCCGCGTGAAAAAATGCTCATTAACGAGAACAAAGCATTAAAGCAGGAACTTGAAATGCTCAATAGCCGCCTTGACGCGTCAATAGAGGTGATGAATGAAATATCGGAACGCGATGACAACTTTTACCGTGTGATAATGGGGACTGAACGTGTGTCAGCCGCTCAACGCTATGCCGACGTACACGACGATTACCGTTACCGCTCACTTGAATCACTGCCCGACGGACAACTTATAAAGAGCGTTTCACAGAAAATAGATTTTCTTGACCGCCAACTGTACTCACAGATTCTCTCTTTCAACGAACTGCAGGACATAGCCAAAAACAATAGCGAACGCCTTGACCACACCCCTGCCATACAGCCGCTCTCGTCAGAAAACATGAGGAGCATGGCTTCAGGCTACGGCTACAGACGCGACCCCATCTATGGCACAAGCCGATTCCATGAGGGTCTTGACTTCGCCGCCCAGCAGGGAACTCCGGTCTACGCCACCGCCAATGGTAAAGTCACCAACGCCGGATGGGAAAGCGGCTACGGCAATCTGGTCGAGATAGACCACGGATTCGGTTATGTCACCCGTTACGCCCATCTCAGCAAATACCACGTGAAAGCGGGTCAGGAAGTAAAGCGCGGCGACTTCATAGCCGAAGTGGGAAATACCGGCAAATCCACCGGCTCACACCTGCACTATGAGGTAAGGCTTCACGGTCAGCCTCAGAATCCGGTCAACTACTATTTCATGGACCTTACACCTGAGGAATATAACGAAATGATATTAAAGGCGGAAAATGCCGGTCACGTAATGGACTAATGGAGAATCTCGACAAGAAATATTATAAGATAAAGGAAGTGGAGGAAATCACCGGTCTTCCGGCTTCCACTCTGCGATTCTGGGAATCACAGTTCACGATGATAAAGCCCCGGCGCAACAAAGGGGGCACACGCTTCTACACCCCAGCCGATATAGAGAAAATAAAAATGGTGCGTTATCTTGTAAAAGACAAGGGACTAAAAATAGAAGCAGCCCAGGAACAATTGAAGAACAACCACACCGGAGTGCTTCGGCATTCACTTGCAGTGGACCGGCTTAAAGAAATAAAAAAAGAGCTTCAAGAAATGCTTGACGCTCTTAACATGCTCCGATAAATGACAAGGGATTATTTATCGAAATATTTCACATTGTTCAATGCTCTGAGCACATTGCACAATATTCGGCTCCAGTAACCTTCAAAATCCTCTTTAAGTGCCATCACTCCATCGGCGACAAACTCTTCCGGAGCGTCCTTTATGGTCTCAATGAAGTTGTACATCACCTGAAAGATATCAGTAAGCCCTTCCGAAATGGAGGTAGCTATAGGGGTGTCAGAGTACTTCATATTCTCCTCGAATACCTCCAGATAAGTGTCATTAGGTCCGAGCAGATTCTCCACATTACGGCGTATCGACTCGTAGTAATCCTCCTCTAAGTAAGAGTCAAGGTAAGCGTCGCCGTTCATCACTCCAAGACTTACATCGGACACCGATATATAGATTCGCGGCAATAACCGCAGCATATTGTCGATAAAATCTTCAGGCATTGACTCACGAGAATTTTCAAGTGCCTGGCAGTATTCATTGCACAGTCCTATAAGAGCAAGCGCATTATTATTAAGGATTCTTTCTTCCATTATCTATATAAGTTTCTTTCATGAATATATTGATATACCGCCTGCGGCAAGAAAAAGTTCATATCTTTTCCTTCCTTAACGTTTTTCCTAATAAATGTAGACGACAATTCGACAAGAGGCGCATCGACTACGATCACCCCCTCATGTTGATAATCCACAGGATAGCCGGGACGGGGATACACAATCACTCCGAAGTCATTTATTATAGCATCCGAGTCCTTCCATCGGTCGAAAAGATTCCAGTTGTCGCTTCCAATAATCAACCTGAAATCACAGTCAGGGTACATTTCCTTCAACAGGCGTAACGTGCTGATGGTGTAAGAGGGATAAGGCATCGTAAGCTCGACACTGCACACATTCAGGAAGGGCACTCCCGCTGTGGCAAGACGCAGCATCTCCAAGCGGTCATCGTCGCTTGACTCACGCGGCTCTTTCTTCAACGGATTGCATGGCGACAAATTCAGCCACACTTCATCCAATCCGCTGTTTTGGGCGATGAATGACGCTACCATGAGATGCCCAGTGTGAACCGGGTCAAACGACCCTCCGAACAATCCTATTTTCTTGCGGGCGCACATAGTCACGCTCCGATAAACTCGGCTATGACATCATGGACATCAGCCACAGCCACATCCAGTTTGTCATTTACCACCACTTTGTCATATTGAGGAGCGAAACCCAATTCATAGGCAGCCTTAGCCACACGCTCTTCTATGACTTCCTGAGCATCGGTGGCGCGGCTTTCAAGACGCTGACGAAGGGTTTCGAGCGACGGCGGCTGGATGAACAACGCCAAAGCCCTGTCACCGTAGATTCTCTTCACGTTCAAGGCACCTTTTACATCTATGTCGAGTATAACGTTATGGCATGAACCGGTAATGCGCTCTATCTCGCTCTTCAAAGTCCCGTAATGGCATCCGTTGTACACCTCCTCGTATTCCACGAAAAGGTCTTTGCTGATTTTGTCCTTAAACTCCTCTTCAGTGAGGAAATAATAATTCTTGCCGTGTTCTTCACCCTGCCTTGGCTTGCGGCTTGTGGCAGAAACGGAGAATTGCAGGTCCAAATCATTATTCTCCAGCAGAGCATTGATGATTGTGGACTTTCCACATCCCGATGGAGCTGAGATTATTATAATTTTTCCTTCCATGTCAGGTTTTACATTACGTTAAGCACCTGTTCTTTTATCTGCTCAAGCTCGTCCTTCATCTTCACCACTATAATCTGCATTTCGGCATGGTTCGACTTGGAGCCGAGAGTGTTTATCTCTCTACCCATCTCCTGCGAGATAAATCCGAGCTTTTTGCCTTGACCGGAACCTGTTTTCATAGTTTCAAGGAAATAATTCAAGTGCTGGGTAAGACGCTGTTTTTCTTCGTTTATATCCAGTTTTTCGATATAATAGATCATTTCCTGTTCAAAACGGTTCTTGTCATAGTCATTCGCCACCACTTTCTGGAGATTTTCCTCGATGCGCGCTCTGATTTTTGCAACGCGTTCCTGTTCGTAAAGGTCAATTGATTTCAGCAGCTCACGGATATTTTCTATACGACGTGTAAAAAATTCTTCGAGCTTATGCCCTTCCTTGGCACGGAACTGCATCAATCCTTCCACCGCTTCATCCACGGCACTGAACAAAGCCTGCGCTTCTTCCTCAGGAAGAGCCGCCGGCAATTCACTCTTTATGGTTTCGGGGAAACGCAGCAGCACACTATACCAGTCGGAAGGCCACGCTATCTCCAATGTCTTAGCCATCTCCTCCACCTGTTTCTTGTAAGCGGCTATAAGCGGCAGATTCAAAGACACCGATGTATCGGCACCGATGGTCTCGACCGCTATCTGAAGGTCGATTTTTCCGCGTTCTACCCGAGCGGCAATCATGTTTCGGATATCAAGCTCTTTTTCACGAAAAACAGTAGGCACACGTGCGGAGATGTCAAGCTGTTTACTGTTTAGTGACTTTATCTCCACACTGATTTTTTTATTGGGCAAGGTGACAATCGCCTTCCCAAATCCGGTCATTGAAAGTATCATCGTCGTATATTTTCCACAAAAATAATAATTATCAGTCTATTTTTTAGAATAAATCGTAACTTTGTGCTGAAAAATGTCGCATCATGGCTGTAATACTAAATATTGAAACATCTACCAACGTGTGTTCCGTCGCTTTGACTTACGACGGGACAGTAATAAAGCAACTCCAGGATTACCAAGGTCATAACCATGCCGCGCTTCTCAGCGGATACATAAAAGACTGCCTTGAAGAAGCTAAACACAAGAATCTTACACTTGAAGCTATAGCAGTGAGCATAGGCCCCGGCAGCTACACCGGACTAAGAATAGGTCTTTCCGAAGCAAAAGGACTTGCCTATGCGCTCGACTTGCCGCTAATAGGCATAAACACGCTTGAGATTCTGACTGTGGATGTCATGTTCAGTGACTTCTTCGACGAGAATGTGATGTTTGCGCCCATGATCGACGCACGCCGCATGGAAGTGTACACAGGTGTCTACGATTACTCCCTGTCGCCGCTCATGAAGCCCGCTCCTCTCATCCTCGACGAGAACAGTTACCACGAATACCTCGAAAAAGGACCTGTGATATTCTTCGGCAACGGCAGCGACAAAGCACGTGAACTTCTCAGTCACCCCAACGCCAACTTCATCACTGAAATGCATCCTCTTGCAGCCAACATGATGGCTCTATCCGAGAAAGCGTTCCGTGACAAGAAATTCATAGACCTTGCCTATTCAGTGCCCGAGTACCTGAAGGAATTCCAAGCCACGACACCTAAGTCTAAAATATAAACCTATCATCATGAGTATCGCCGATATTCTTGCGTCACGCACTTCGACCGGATTTTCATTTGAGCTTCTTCCGCCGTTAAAAGGCAAAGGCATATC
This sequence comes from Bacteroidales bacterium GP4, assembly GCA_001701065.1. Lineage (GTDB taxonomy): Bacteria > Bacteroidota > Bacteroidia > Bacteroidales > Muribaculaceae > Muribaculum. The sequence continues at coordinate 2,727 of DAAL01000239.1, read as the reverse complement.
GCAACTGTTCAAAAACGTAGATACCCTTAAAGAGTTCAAGCCGCTATATATTAACATCACTACCCACCGCAGCGAGATGGTGTACAAAACCACCCCCGACGGTCTGTATCGCCGGGTGTCGGAACGCTCTCGCCCCGGAACCGTGGCGGTTGCAGCTGCAATCCAGCACCGCTACAACCTTCCCTCCGTTCCTCACATAATCTGTTCAGGCTACTCCCGTTTGGAGACCGAATATGCTCTTATCGACCTCAACTTCCTTGGAATCACTAACCTGCTGATTCTCCGTGGCGATAAAGCGAAACATGACCCCCGCTTCATCCCTAACCCCGACGGCTATTCTCACGCACTGGAACTTCAGGCACAAGTAAATGCCTTCAATCGCGGTCAGTTTATTGACGGTACACCAATGGATATCATGCCTCTGACGCAGTTCTCTTATGGCGTTGCCGGTTATCCCGAAAAACATGAGGAATCGCCCAACATGGCTATTGACCTTCAGTGGCTTAAGGCAAAAGTGGATGCAGGCGCTGATTACGTGGTCACCCAGATGTTCTTTGACAACAACAAGTATTTCAAGTTCGTGGAGATGGCACGGGAGGCAGGCATTGACGTGCCTATCATACCCGGCATCAAGCCTATCATCAACCTTAACCAGCTGACGCTGCTCCCAAAGGTGTTCCGCGTTGACCTTCCTGACGCATTAGCGAAGCGGCTCATGGAGTGCACCGATGACAAGGAGGCAAAACGGGTTGGCGTCGAGTGGTGCCTGCAACAGTCCGCTGAGCTTTATGAAGCCGGTGTGCCATCCATCCATTTCTATTCCCACAACGCCATTTCCTCAGTTAAAGAAGTCTTATCAAATCTGTTCTGACGCATGAAATTCTCTGATATTCCCGGACATAACTCGGTTAAAGAACAGCTCGTGGCACTCGTTGATGCCGACCGTATTCCCCATGCTCTGCTCCTCCAAGGGAAACAGGGGGTAGGCAAGTTCGCGCTGGCTCGTGCGCTGGCTCAATATATCCACTGCGAGAACCGCACCAATGGTGACAGTTGTGGCCAATGTCCTTCCTGCAGGCAGCATCAGTCGTTCAACCACATCGACACTATCTATTCTTTCCCGGTGATAAAGAAAAAGAATTCATCCCGCCCTCCCCTTTCCGATGATTTCAGTGAGGAATGGCACCAGTTTCTCAATGATGACATATATATGAATCCGGCGAACTGGACCCGCATCTTGGGCAATCCATCCACTCAGCCTTCCATCTATGTGACGGAGAGCGACGACCTGCTTCACAAGCTGTCGTTCACCTCGCATTATTCAAAATACAAAATCGTGCTGATGTGGTTGCCGGAAAAGATGAACGAGCAGTGCGCCAACAAGATGCTGAAGCTGATTGAGGAACCGCTTGGCGACTCCCTTTTCATCGTCACTTCCGATGCACCGGGCGAAATACTCCCTACAATCTACTCCCGCTGCCGGAGGATTGAGGTGAACCGTCTGCCGGATGCTGAGGTGACGGATTACCTGTGCAACAACTATTCCGTCGACCCACAGGATGCTGCAGCCATCGCCCACAATGCCGAAGGCTCTATCACTGAAGCGGTACGTCAGCTTTCAATAGCCGACGAAAGCCGACTGTTCCTGGCGAAATTCATTGAGCTGATGCGACTTGCCTACCAGCGCAAGATTGTGGAACTTCGCAAATGGGCAGTGGAGGTGGCGGAGATGAGCCGCGAACAGCAACTTTCATTTCTGCGCTACTGCACCCGTCTGATGCGCGAGAATTTCATCTATAATCTCCACGACCCGCGCCTCAGCTACCTCAACAATGACGAAAGCAGCTTCTCAGCCAAATTCTCACCGTTCATCAATGAGCGGAACGTGGTTCAGTTGGTTAAGACCTTTGATGATGCAATTACTGACATCAGCGGTAACACCAACTCTAAGATTGTGTTTTTCGACGTTGCCACCCGCGTAATCCTCCTATTGAAAGCATGAAGCCTTTTCTGCGCCAAATAGCTGAAGCCTACGTTCAGAACCGATGCGATGAACTTGTTGACACCTGCTTCGTGTTTCCAAGCAAACGCTGCATAGCATTCTTCACGGATTATCTGACCGAGTTGCTTCCCTCCACGATGGTTCTGCCTGCCATGACCACTATTGATGAGATGGTGTGCGACATCACGGAAACTGTAGTTCCTTCACGGTTAGATCTGCTCTTTGATCTATATGAATGTTACAGGACAATCATTTCTCGCCGCACCGGAGCTGCCGTCGACAATTCCTTTGACTACTTCCTGCCGTGGGGTGAGATGGTACTCAATGATTTTGACGACATTGACCGATACTGCGTCAATGCATCCGAACTTCTTAAGAACATAAGCAATTTCAAAGATATCTCCTCCAATTATCTCACTGAGGAACAGGTGGATATAATCAACCGCTATTGGAATGACCCTATTGGCTATGCCGATCAGGTTCACCTTTGGCGACACCTCAACCCTGACGACACTGCCGCCACCGGAGTGAAGAATTTCTTCAACCTGTGGGTCATCCTCTTTGAACTATATAATCTGTTCCGCGACAGGCTAAAGCTCAAAGGTGTGGCTTACTCAGGAATGGCTTACCGTGAAGCGGCTGACAAACTTCCATCGGTACCCGCGTCCAAGGCACAGTACCGCCGATATGTGTTTGTGGGCATTCGGGTTGTGGGCTATCATTTC
>DAAL01000063.1:6933-16381 GCA_001701065.1 Bacteroidales bacterium GP4 | reverse complement strand
AGGGGTCAATCTGCACCGACTTTTCCACCGCTGAAAGAGAAAAGATTACTCCCGATATGCCTATCCGTAAGGTTGACCCTGACGGAGACATAAAGCGTCAGGTTGCCAATACGGTCAAGATGGTTGGTATGCGTTACAAGTTCCAGACTCTTGGCGAGTTCAATGCAATCCTCTCCTTATATAATATAAGGTGTGAGGCGGCTGACGGAAGGGTTAACGGTCGGGAGTATCACGGGCTGGTATATCATGCTACCGATGATGACGGCAAGACTATCTCAACTCCCTTGAAGGCTTCACGACTTGGAAAGTTTGCAAGCAGAACAGCGATTGAAGCACGTTTTGAAAGAGCCAAAGACAAGATTGACATCCGTCCTACAAAGAGAATGGTTTCCGATGTTATGAGCCGTTCATCCGGTAAAAATGATTTCATAACCGAACTCCATGAACAGAACATCGACCTGATTCTACGCTACACGGACGAAGGTCGAATATATGGAGCCACTTTCATTGACCATAACACAATGACGGTTTTGAATGGCTCTCGACTTGGCAAAGCATTCTCCGCAAATGCTCTTGAAAACCGGTTCAATAATACCGAGGAAAGACCTCTTGCCCCGGTCAATGAACAAGAACAGCCCGATAGAGAAACACATCAGGACAGCGACGACGGGCAAGCTACAACACAATCTCATGAACCGGCTCCAAATCAGACTCGTCCCTCCACGACTAACAGGTATAATTCGGATGACTACGACCTCGCTATTCCCGGACTGGATCTATTTCAACAAGGTCAGAGTTTCAATCCGGACGAGGAAGAATTTATACGTCGCATGAAGAAAAAGAAGAAGCGCGGTCAACGACCGAAACATTAACTATATTATTTAATGTCACAACAGGAAGATGACCTCAGGTCACTGACCAAAATCATGGATATGCTCCGTGGCATAAGTCTGATACTTGTGGTCGCCAATATCTATTGGTTCTGCCAGTCGTTTATTGGCGGTTGGCGGTTCCATTCCGAGACAATGAAGGTGCTCGGCAATCTCAACGAGGCGGGAGGACTGTTCAATAATCCTTGGAACGCCAAATGGTGGGCTTTACTGCTGCTTGCCCTCTCATGTTTTGGCACCAAGGGCGTCAAGAACGAGAAAATCAAATGGGTACATATATGGTTGTTCCTCAGCATTGGTTCAGTATTATTCTTCCTCAACTGGTGGATGTTGTCACTCGGATGGACTGTCATCTACATCGTCACAACAGCAACAGGCTTTGTCTGCCTTCTGTTGGGGGGCGTATGGATGAGCAGATTGCTGAAAAACAACATGATGGATGACCGTTTCAATGATGAGAATGAATCATTCCAGCAGGAGACACGCCTGATGGAAAATGAATATTCAATCAATCTGCCCACCCGGTTCTATTATAAAAGACGGTGGAACAAGGGCTGGATAAACGTGGTGAATCCTTTTCGCGCCTCGATAGTGCTTGGCACCCCCGGCTCCGGCAAGTCGTACGCTGTAGTCAATAATTTCATCAAACAGATGATTGAGAAAGGTTACAGCGCATACATCTACGATTTCAAGAGCCCGGATTTGAGCATTATAGCATACAACCACCTGAAAAAGCACCTCAAAGCCTACGGCAAGACCCCGCCTAAATTCTATATGATAAATTTCGATGATCCGGAACGCAGTCACCGCTGTAATCCCATTCATCCTAATTTCATGTCCGACATAGCAGATGCCTACGAGAGTGCATATACTATTATGTTGAATCTCAATAAGTCGTGGGTTCAGAAGCAGGGTGACTTCTTTGTTGAATCTCCAATCGTACTGTTTGCGGCAATTATATGGTTCTTACGCATATACAAGGATGGAGAGTATTGTACGTTTCCACACGCCATTGAATTCCTTTGTCGCAGATATGAGGATATTTTCCCTATCCTTACCAGCTATCCCGACTTGGAGAACTACCTGTCTCCATTTATGGACGCATGGCTCGGAGGTGCGGCGGAACAGCTGGCCGGCCAGATTGCATCGGCAAAGATACCGCTGTCCCGAATGATTTCGCCACAGTTGTATTGGGTGATGACGGGCAATGATTTTACTCTCGACATCAACAATCCCAAAGAGCCGAAGATTTTGTGTGTCGGCAATAATCCTGACCGTCAGAATATCTATGGAGCAGCCCTCGGTCTATACAATTCCAGAATTGTCAAACTAATCAACAAGAAAGGAATGTTAAAGTCCGGGGTTATCATAGATGAATTGCCGACCATATATTTTAAGGGTCTTGATAATTTGATAGCTACCGCCCGAAGCAACAAGGTTGCCGTGTGCCTCGGCTTTCAGGACTTCTCCCAGTTGGAACGCGACTATGGCAAGCCTGAAGCCGCCGTGGTGATGAACACCGTCGGCAATATCTTCTCCGGGCAGGTCGTAGGCTCGACCGCCAAGACCCTTTCGGAGCGTTTCGGCAAGGTACTCCAGAAGCGTCAGTCCATATCCATCAACCGTCAGGATGTAAGTCAGTCTATCAATACACAGATGGACAGTCTTATACCTCCGAGCAAGATTTCAACTCTCACTCAGGGTTTCTTTGTCGGAGCAGTAAGCGATAATCTGACAGAGCGCATTGATCAAAAAATATTCCATGCGGAGATTGTAGTTGACAGCAAAAAGGTTGATGCTGAAATGAAAGCCTATGAGCCGATTCCAATTCTAACCGATTTCAAGGACCAGACGCCAGATAAGCGTCAGATGAAGGCTGATATTCAGGCTAACTATGACAAAGTAAAACAGGATGTTCGCGATATTGTAAGCGAAGAGCTTGCACGTATTGCATCGAATCCGAAACTCAGACACCTGCTTCAACAGAAGGGGTGACACCACAAATCCACAACATAATAATGACTAATAATTTTAGCAGTCGAGGTTATGACCTTGACTATTACAATCTGTTCCTGCGCAATTATTTATCGGAGCACAGATTCCCCGAAGCTGATGACGATACTTTCATTGCGACAAGAGCGGAGAAAGCCTATGATGTTTTTGTCGCATCACGACTGGCTGGAGATGAATATTACATTTCAAGTGAGAAAGCAATGGCTGCTCTTTATGAAGGTCTTGAAATTTCAGCCTATGATTTTGTCAGCGAGATATTGATGGACGAATTTACTGACCAGATTTCATTAGAGGAAGAATCCATCGAATTTTGGACATATACATTCCTTGAAGAACTGGCACCGGAGTTCAGAGGTATAGAACTGAGCAATGAATGGTTAAACACTACTGAAGGAGCGGTTTTTAGACTTACTATCATAGGCCGCATAACATTATTCTTTGAGAAATATGGCCTTTAACCGTTTACAGACCATGCGCGACAACATCGAGGCGATTCGGATGGCGTTTAGCCTCGGTGTAAAGGGGCGCGGGGCGCAGACTGCCGAGGAGATTGCAGTGCTGCGCAAGTATGCCGGGTTCGGCGGGTTGAAGTGTATCCTCAATGATGCCAATGAGCTGGCGGATGCCGCCAAGTGGAGCAAGTCGGATATTGAGCTGTTTGCACCTATGGTTGAACTGCGCCGCCTTATTCACGACTATTCGCATAACGACAAGGAGTTTAACCGCTATATGGAGTCGCTCAAAGCGTCAACGCTTACGGCGTTCTATACCGATAACCGTATTGTGGATGCAATATCCGATGTGCTGAAATTCCAAGGTGTCGAGATAAAAAGTTTTCTTGAACCCTCTGCCGGTCAGGGTGCTTTCATAGATTCTTTTCTAAGGAATGACAGATACCCCGGTGCCGAGGTGTTGGCATACGAAAAGGATTTGCTAACAGGCAAAATCCTTTCAGCTCTGCATCCCTCGATACTGACCCGCATAGAGGGCTTTGAGAAGATTGAGAGTGACTTCAACGGCTATTTCGATGTGGCCGCCTCGAATGTTCCTTTCGGAGATTTTGCGGTTGCAGACCCGGCTTATGCCGTAAGCAAGGAGATTGGCTACCGTCAGGCGGCTAAGTCGTTGCATAACTATTTCTTTCTCAAAGGTCTTGACCAAGTGAGAGAGGGAGGTCTTATCGCCTTTATCACATCTCAGGGTGTGATGAATGCCGCTTCGCCATTCGTCAGAATGGCACTTGTGAAAAAGGCCGACCTTGTGGCAGTTCTGCGACTTCCGAATAATACTTTTTCCGAAAACGCCGGGACGGATGTTGGCTCTGACCTTATCATCTTGCAGAAGCACACCGAAAAGAAATCTTTGTCGGCTGATGAAGAATTTTTCATTCAGTCGGTCGTTGACCGGGGTACTAAGGTGCCGGGCAACAAATTCTTTCAGGCGTTTCCGCAGAATGTTATCTGCACTGATGCCAAGGTTGGCACTGACCAGTACGGCAAACCCGCTATCGTGTACCATCATGACGGTGGTATCGACGGCATTGCCGAGGATTTGCGCAAGACACTTGACGAATCGCTGCACCTGCGTCTTAATCTGGAATTGTATAATTCCAACGGTATCACGCCTCCTACGCCTGACCCAATCACGTCGAAGCCAAAGGAAACCCCAAAGGTCGAAAAGAAGTCGAGCCTCACGAATACGCCTCTGATGCAGCAGTATCAGGAGATGAAAAAGAAACATCCCGATGCCGTGTTGCTTTTCCGTGTCGGAGATTTCTATGAGATTTTCGGCAAGGATGCAGTTATTGCCTCCGAAATTTTAGGTATAACCCTGACCCGCCGCCAGACCGGAATTGACAGTCGCATAGAATTGGCTGGATTTCCTCATCATGCCCTCGACACATATTTGCCCAAACTTGTGCGGGCAGGTAAACGAGTGGCAATCTGCGAACAGTTGGAAGACCCGAAACTGAAAAAGACTCCCAAGCAGAAGGTGGTCGAAACGGTTACGCCCAATCAGCCGCCAAAGGTTGAACCTAAGCCAGAGCCAAAACCTGACCCCGCTCCTGCAATGCCTCCGAAGGCTGAACCCTCCAAAGAGATAGAAACTGACGGCAGACCTGATTACTCCGATAATCCGGATCCCCGTTTGTATGCCTACAATCTTTTCGGAGAGTTGGAGCCTATCGGTAAGCCCCGCCGTCAACAAAAGCCTGCTGAGGATGCGCCTAAGCCGAAGCCGAGTGTTGAGGTCAAGGACATTCCCGTCAAAAAATTCCGTCCGCTCAGTGAAAAAGAGCTGGAATTTTACGGCTCTCTGAACTGGGAAGACAATCCGCCCATCAATGGCTTTTACGAGACTATGATGAGCATAGCCCACAGGCAACTGGAGGAAATGCGTCTTGAACGTGAGGCTGCTGAGGCTGCCAAATCCGAGACTATCAACGAGAACGGCACTGTCATAGAAAAGACCGAAGGCGACTTTATCCCTGGCAGACAGCCAAAAGTGGTCGCACAAAAGCCGGAATCTGTCACGGTCGATATGTCTCCCCGTCCTTTCTCGGAGGACATTCAGTTCTTCCACCACAACGGCAGCATGGTTGTTCAGGACGGTATGGTCGGTTTCCTTTCGGAAGTCCGCAGGAATGGAGCGACATTCAATCCATTGGAGTTGAAGCCGGAGCAGGCTAAACGCGCCATGCTCTATGTCACTCTATCGGAGACATATCAGCAGCTCTATAACTATGAGGCTGAGACACACGAGCCGTCAGAACATCTGCGCGAACACCTCAATCAGTATTATGATGAGTTTGTAGAGAAGTACGGCAACCTCAACGAGAAACAGAATGTGAAATTTATTCTGATGGACGCGAATGGCAGGGATGCTCTTGCATTGGAGCGCGGCGAAAACGGTCGGTTTGTCAAGGCCGACATTTTCGATCATCCGGTTTCATTCGCTCTCGATGAGGTGACAAGTGTCGATACTCCTATGGAGGCTCTATCCGCATCGCTCAACAAATACGGCGAGGTCAATCTCGAATATATGTCAGGTCTGGTGGACATGGATCAGGATTCCTTGGTGGATAACCTCGAAGGTCACATATTCTATAATCCGCTGGTCGAAAACTACGAGATTAAAGACCGCTTCATTGCCGGAAATGTCGTGGCGAAAGCCAATGATGTGAGGGCATGGATTGACCGAGAGGAAGAACGCATCAAGAGTTTCCCCGGATATGACGGCGTTGAACCGTTCATAGCATTGTCGAAAGACTCCCTCAAAGCGTTGGAGGAAGCCCGGCCCCGCCGTATCGAGTTCGACGAGCTGGATTTCAACTTCGGCGAGAGGTGGATTCCGACGGGTATCTACTCCGCTTATATGTCGTATCTGTTCCACACCGATGTTAAGATTGCCTATTCTTCATCGCTTGACGAGTATTCGGCAGAGGCGAGTCGCAAGAACATGACCATCTGGGAAGAGTTCTGCGTCAGAGGTTACTATCGCACTTACGACGGTATGAACCTGCTGAAACACGCTCTGCACAATACCGTTCCCGATATAAAGAAGTCGGCTGGCAAGGACGATAACGGTAACGACATCAAGGTGCCGGACAACGAGGCTATCCAACTTGCCAACACCAAGATTGACGAGATAAGAAACGGATTCAGCGAGTGGCTCGAAGCCCAGTCGCCGGAGTTCAAGGAGAAACTCGTTGACCTCTACAACGACAAGTTCAACTGTTTCGTCCGTCCACAATATGATGGGTCACACCAGACGTTCCCTGACCTCAATATGAAATTATTGGGTGACAGGTATGGAATCCACTCTATTTATCAAAGTCAGATGGACTGTATATGGATGTTGAAACAGAACGGCGGTGGCATCTGCGACCACGAGGTGGGGACGGGTAAAACGCTGATAATGTGCATTGCAGCGCATGAAATGAAGCGTCTCGGGCTGGCTCATAAACCGATGATTATTGGTCTGAAAGCCAACATTGCTGAGATTGCCATGACCTATCAGAGTGCCTATCCCAATGCCCGGATACTGTTTGCCGACGAAAAGAGTTTCAAGGCTGACAACCGCGTGGCATTCTTCAACCAGATTAAGAACAATGACTATGACTGCGTGATAATGTCGCACGACCAGTTCGGCAAAATACCGCAGTCACCGGAGATGCAGCAGCAAATCCTTCAGGCTGAACTTGACACAGTTGAGGAAAATCTCGAAGTGCTGAAGCAGCAGGGTCACGATGTAAGCCGTGGTATGTTGAAAGGTCTTATCAAGCGAAAGGAGAACCTTACAGCCAAGATTGCGACCATTCAGTACCAGATGGACCAGAATCGCGACAATGTTGTGGACTTCAAGCAGATGGGCATCGACCACATTTTTGTGGACGAATCACACCAGTTCAAGAACCTGATGTTCAACACCCGACATGACCGTGTGGCTGGGTTAGGCAACTCGGAAGGCTCACAACGTGCGCTGAATCTTCTCTACGCTATCCGTACCATTCAAGAGAGAACCGGTAAGGATTTGGGGGCTACTTTCCTCAGTGGTACAACAATCAGTAACTCGCTTACTGAATTGTACCTGCTGTTCAAGTATCTACGTCCGAATGAGCTTGAAAGACAGGAGATCAGGTGCTTCGATGCATGGGCTGCAATCTTCGCCAAGAAAACTACTGATTTTGAGTTTAATGTCACAAATCATATAGTGGCGAAGGAACGCTTCAGGTTCTTCATCAAGGTGCCGGAGCTGGCCGCTTTCTACAACGAAATCACCGACTATCGCACGGCTGAAGATGTAGGTGTTGACCGTCCGATGAAGAACGAGATTCTTCACAATATCCCGCCTACGCCCCAGCAGGAGGACTTCATTGAGAAATTGATGAAGTTTGCCGAGAGTGGCGACGCCACTATACTCGGCAGAGCGCCGTTGTCTGAAACCGAGGAAAAGGCGAAGATGCTCATAGCCACGGACTATGCCCGTAAGATGGCTCTTGATATGCGTATGATTGACCCCAATGCGGAGGATGACCCGAATAACAAAGCCTCGCACTGTGCCAAGACGATTGCTGATTACTATCGTAAGTATGACGCTCAAAAGGGTACTCAGTTTGTTTTCAGCGACCTCGGGACTTACAAACCCGGCGAATGGAATGTCTATTCCGAAATCAAGCGCAAGCTGATAGAGGATTACGGTATTCCGGCGCATGAAATCAGGTTTATACAGGAATGTAAAACCGAAAGGTCAAGAAAGGCAGTCATCGAGGCTATGAACAGTGGCGATGTGCGTGTCTTGTTTGGCTCAACAACGATGTTGGGTACCGGAGTCAATGCACAGCAGCGGTGTGTCGCGGTCCATCACCTTGATACACCCTGGCGTCCAAGTGATTTGCAACAGCGTGACGGTCGGGCAGTTAGAGCCGGTAACGAGATTGCCAAGTTGTATGCTGATAATAAGGTGGATGTTATCATCTACGCAGTAGAGAAGTCTCTGGACTCTTACAAGTTCAACCTTCTTCATTGCAAGGCGACATTCATCGACCAGCTCAAATCCGGCGCACTCGGGGCGCGTACCATCGACGAGGGCGCAATGGACGAGAAGAACGGCATGAACTTCTCGGAATACATGGCTATCCTGTCGGGAAACACCGACCTGCTGGAGAAAGCTAAGTTGGAGAAGCGTATCGCAGCACTGGAGAGTGAGCGCAAAGCCCACAACAAGGGCATTTCCGATTCCAAGTTCAGGCTCCAGACCATCAGCCACGACATCGCCAACAACGCGGCGGCAATCAGTCGTATGAAGGAGGACGCTGCCCGGTATGCGGCAGTTGTTCAGCGAGACAAAGACGGCAACCCCGTCAACAATCTCACTATCGACACTTGCAACCTCCGTGACGAGCAGAATATGGGTATCCACCTGCAAGGTCTGGCGATGAAAACCGACACCCACGGTCAATACCAGCGCATCGGAGAAGTCTATGGCTTCCCCATAAGCATTATATCCGAAAGGACATTGGCCGACGGCAAGGAGACCGTTCAGAACCGATTTGTAGTTGAAGGTAACTACAAATACAAGTTCAACAACGGCTTCATAGCAATGTCCGACACCCATGCCGCCTGCATGAACTTCGTCAACGCACTGGAGAAAATCCCCGGTATCATCGCCCAATACGAGGAACGCACCGCCAAACTCAAAGCCGACGTTCCCCAGCTTGAAGCCATCGTAGCCAAGCAGTGGGGCAAGGAGGAAGAATTGAAGCAACTCAAATCCGACCTCGCCGCCCTCGCCCGCAAAATCACCGTCGCCCTCGCTCCCAAGAAAGAGGAGCAGGACGGAGAAGAGAACAAGCCGCAGCCCGATACCCAAAGGGTCGAAGTAAGAGATAACCCGTCTCAGGCAACCGACCCGAAGGAAACAATGGTTGCCGAACCTGCGTCTCCCGGTTATCGCCAGCGAGAACCGTTAAGTTCCCGCATAATAATCGGAGGCTGTGGAGCCACTCCGCCCGTAGGGTTTCGCGCCGCCGGCCCCAAACTTTG
>DAAL01000063.1:0-6914 GCA_001701065.1 Bacteroidales bacterium GP4 | reverse complement strand
AATGAAATTCATTGTCATGGCGAGCTGATATTATTTATATCCAACAGGTATCCCATGAATATTCATTTGCTTGTATATCATACTCCGTGAGAATCCACAGGCCCTTGCAACTTTTGCAATACATCCCTTATGATCACGGATAAGGGCTTCAAGTCCCTCCCGGGTATCCGGCAGGGATACCTTCAGGAAATCATCCTGTTCAGAAGTGATGAGTGACAGATCTCCGACTCCGATTTCCCTCATTCTGGCTGTTGAGATGGCAGACTCCATGATCATGCTCATTTCCTCGATATTCGCCGGCCAAGCATAGTTCCTTATCAGTTTCTCGGCAGCGGATGTGAAGGTCATTCCTTTGCCACGTCCCTTGGCGCAATGCAGCTCCACCATGGCTTTTGCCATTGTCACAAGCTCATCCCGGTATTTTGCCAGCGGGCTTATGGACATTGTTGTATTCATCAGAAGATTATACAGTCTGGCTGACACTTTGTTGGCTGAGACCAGTTCCGGCAAAGACTTGTTTGTTGCAAAGATTATCCTTCCCTCGAACCTGACCATATGGCCTGTCTCGGGATTACGGCACAAACCTCTTTCAAACACATCCACAAGCACTTCCTGCGCCATAGGGGACATATGTGTGAAAGAGCGGAAGTAAACAGTGCCCTTGTTGGCTTCGCCGAACAATGCTTCAAAGTTCTCCCTCAAAGCTTGTCTGTTGGACTGGCAGTCCCTGTTCTCTCGATATGCGTAGTCAAATTTCTGGCGTGGATTACAGTCAAGCACCAGAAAATTGTAAGCGACACGATTGCTCATACAATGTACCAGCAATGCAAGAGGCTCTTTGCCTACACCTTTCGCCCCTTGCAGCAAGACGGGACATTCCATTGCAGACTTCTTTCCGATAATGCGTCTGAGTTCCTTTTGTCCGACGGTTATGTCCCTTACCCATGTCATGTCCGGATGGTTTATGCTTATCGAGAATATGACCTTGGTGAGATGGTCTATATCGGCATGGTCGTAATAAAACCTCTGGTCAATACCTTGGCAGTATATGTTTTTGATAAGGTTGGGAATGTCAGTACGCATATAGCCGTGGGTCTTGAATGAACCGGGCATATGCGCCTTGGCCCAGTGGATGAGTCTTCTGCCGCTACCCTCGAAGTTGGTCAGGTCAGCTATAAGAGAATCAAACTGACGGGTCCTGAGCATCTTTTTTGCTTCGGTGATATTGTTTACGGTCTCGAAAGCATCACCGAATTTTCGCAATGTCTTCGAGTAATCGGCAATGCTCTCATCCGACGCGCTGTACAGCAATATTTTCTGCACCCCGTGGCAGTCTGAGGCAGGTTCTTGTGGGATTGTCTTGCGGGGACGTGACATTTATGGAATTTATATATCTGTTAAATCATACTATTGCATTTAAAGAGAAACAACTCTAACAATCAAATAGTTGTCCGCCATAATGATTTTAACATTCAGATTGATTCACATAATAAAAGTGTAGTCAGATGTGTTTTTGAATTTTCAGTGTCACTTTGTAACACCTTAACAGACAGAATAAAATACAAACACATCCAGCCGCTGTCGTGTTTGGATTTCGCAAACGGGCGACAAATTAGTCCGCCGGATTAAAGTTACTTCAAAAACTATGGATATGACATTCACCCTCCTGAAAACCCGGTTCTTCCTGAATCTTGAAGACGGGAATGAAACCGACATGAAAGCGCACTATGAGGATATGCGCTCCATAATCGTCTCATTCGTCCACAGTTCGCTGAACTGGCGTGAGATACATACCGGACTTACCATGTTCATCTCGGAAGTCTCCCATATCATCGGAGACACCATCGGGAAGAAACTAAGGGGATACGCGGCCCGTATCCTTGAAATAGCCAAGGGGCTGCTTCGACAGCTGGAGCTGTTAGTGGAGAATGGCGTCACAACGTCATGCGAGACCGGAGAGCCGAAGTGTGAGGAATCACCGAAGGTTGAAAAGAAGGTCAGACTGTCATCTAAATACACCGCCGTATGTGAAATCATCAATATGATAATCTCCATGAAGATGATCAACGGCGGCAATATAACGAGCAATGAGATTATCAGCCGGGTGCATCGTCTGTTCGGTCTGGATTATCCTTCGGACAAATATTACAAAACCCGGGGCGAAATCATACGCAGAAGTCCCGAAGACGGAGACAGAGCGTATTTCCTGATGGCAGCTGTAAGAACACTTAACTGCGAGTATGCCAACGCATAATACCCGATTTAACTACCGAATACTACCGATAAAAACGATAAATATCAAGCCTTACGGATATAACGTAAAAAATAAACAGCTGAAATACAGCAACAAAATAAATTCTAAAAATTTTTTGAAATTTATCTTTCGGTACTATTGAAATACTCTATTAACCGCCGGATTTTTACCTGCTAACTTTGCAACATCAAACAAAAAGAACCCGAAAATATGGATATGACAAAACCACCACCACAACCTCCGGTCAACAACCAGCCATATCAGAAATGGATAATGGACACATTTGGAATTGCAATATTCCTGTTGTCAAAAATCGCCAACTCTCTGGCTGAACTGGTAGCCAAGACAAACCGGGTGCGGCTGAGCTACAAAGGCAAGACCATAATAATGGTGCAGGACATAGCAATAGGCCTTAACCTGAGTACAAGGACAATTAAACGTTACCGCAGCGATGAGAAACTGAAATATTATATCAGTCTTGACGGACATACGGTATTTACCACCCAGGAACAGTTCGATGAATTTATCGAAAAGAACTTCGTCCATTCCGATGACCCGAGAGCCACCGATATAAAGGATAGAATCAAACAGAACGCCAATAAAGGCGTAAACTCAAAAACAAAATAATTTATGGAACAACTCCAAGACCAAGAGGTGCTGATAGCCCGGAACAACGAGACGGGACAGGTAGGCGCAGTCGTAGGGCAGAATCCCGACGGCACTCCGAAGATGGCAGACGCAAGGACTGCCAAGTTGAGCGACCTCGTTAAGTTCAACAAGGGGCAGAACCCCCTCGAAGCGTTCATGTCAAACTTTATCCGTCAGGCAAAGAACCCCTCTCTATTCGGATTCTTCAAACTCCCCGCCGACCGCTATGACGCAATTGCACCCGCAATGGCCGACCTTATCCAAGACCCGGTGTCAAACGGCGAGATGCTCAAACCTTATGAGGTCGATGTAAAGTCTATGGCTCAGACACAAGAACAGACTTCGCCTCTGGAGCCGGAGGTAAACCCTCAACCTGAGCAGAATGTTACGCTGAACCAGCCTGAGGTGACAACCTCGACAGTCAAGGCCGCACCAATTGACCCCGACAAGATTGATTGGGCATCCATCGAAAAAGAGTGGGGCGTAACCCGTCAGCAGCTCGAACAAAACGGAGACCTCCGTCAGATGATTTATAATCACAAGTCTCCCAATCTCATCCGAATAGCCCCTGTGCTCGACGGACAGCGTATCGAGGCCGACGCCAAGCTCTCGTTCAAGCACAATCCTGACGGCAGTATCACTCTTTCGCCCCATTTCATGAAGAACCAGCCCAATCTTGAACAGGAGTATCGTGGCTACACATTCACAGAGCAGGACAAGGCTCAGCTACGCAAGACCGGCAACCTCGGTAAAGCCGTAGATCTCGTTGACCCGAAGACAGGCGAAGTTCAGAAATGTATCGTCAGCCTTGACAAACTGACCAACGAGATTGAGAGCCAGACCGTAGAAGGGACTTATGTCAAGCCTAAGATTGCCAATGTCGAGCTGACAATGAAAGAGATTGGAATCCTGAAAAACGGGGGCATTCTGCCTAAACGGTTTGTTGAACTCGCCGACGGTCGAAAATTCTATGCTGACCTTCAGTATAGTGTCGAGAAGCGCGATGTCGGATTCAACTCCGAACCTTACCGCAAGGAAAATCAGGAACTCCGCAATAAGGATGCTCAGACCCAGTCACCTGATGGAGACAAGCAGACGCAGGGCAACTGGCTCGACAAGGACGGCAACATCAAGCGTCTGCACCAATGGTGCAAAATTCCGATGGACGAGCAGAAACAGGCTGACTACATGGCCGGTAAGCAGGTACGTGTTGGCGAAGGCAAGGATAAGTTCGGCAACGACTGCATCATCTATGTTCAGTTTGACCCTCAGAAGGGTCAGCCGGAGACCACCCGCGAATATCCTGACCGCAGCAAAGTTGTCGGCATCGCCGAGGAAAGTAAGACTCAGCTCTCCGTCAACAACGACGGTCAGACCAACGAGGCGACAAAGAATATCCGAGAGCCGCTCCGTAAGGGTCAGACTGAACCCAACAACGAGACCCAGCAGAAGGAGCAAAAGAAGTCCAAAGGTCCCAAAATCTGATCTCACCACTATCCACAATATTGAAATAATCTGACTGCCGTAATGTCGCGTGCGCAAGCGATATTTCCGGTATCCCTCCCGCCCGACATGGGGAGGTCGCGAACTCCCCGTGTCATTCATCCACCACTCAATCCGAGATCCATCTCTCTTCAGGGTTGCAACCGGCAACCGCTCAAAATAAATATTCACCCTCTAAAAATACTGACATGAAAGTCATCATTACAGAAACCACCGCCGTGGCTTCCGCCATCGCTCGCGCCCTCAACGTCAACAACAAAGTATCCGCTCCCGGCGTTTTCTACGACGCCAAGACAGCCGTCATCACTGTCCCCAAGGACTTTATCGCGCCTTATGGTGTAGGAGTCCTCCCCGGCAAAGACGCCCTCCCCATAGTGCCGGAGCGATACACCTACGGGATACGTGTTACACGTGGCGAACCCGGACGCAACGGTGTCTCTGCCGAAGATCAGGCATACGCCGATTATATCGGAGAACTCATCCGCGGGGGCATGGAAGTTATATTCGCCTCTGACGGTGGTGCCGATGCACAGGCCAGATTTTCCAACATCTGCCGATTCTTCAAGGTCGGCGCATCCACAAGCAGAATGTGGGTGACACGTCTGGAGAAAAAAGCACTGAAACGGGCCTATGAAACCCGTGTTCGCGGTCGTGCCATGTACAACCTCGCCCAGTCCGGACTTGTCGCAATGGCAATGAACGAAGCGTTCAAATACAACGTCACCGAGGCATACCGCGCCATGTTTCCCCGGCTCGTAGATCCTATCTGCCGTCAGGATATGCTTATCCTTGCCGCCACAAACAGCTATCTCCGCGATGATGCTGCCGTGCGAGCGGCCCACAGGGTAGTCACCGCCCATTCACTCATGGTCAGTGGTGAGGTGCTCGGTCAGACTGTGAAGTTCTATCCGACAACCACCTATACTTCAAAGGAAGAGTGTGCCAAGGCATACGAAGCACTCCCTGCACCCGGGACTCTCACATCCACCTATGTGGAAACTGATGATGAAATCAGCGAAGCCCCGGCACTCTACACCCTCGCCACATTACAGTCTGATGTCTGGGCCCGTCTGTCAATGCCATTCGCAAAGACCCGCGACATTGCCGAGCGTCTCTTTTTGGACGGGATTATCTCATCGCCTTTCACCAACAATGCCAAGCTCCCGGAATCCATGCGCGGCTACATCCTCAAACGCTGCCGCTGGGCAAAGGGTTATCCCTTCGCCGCTGACGAGGAGGTGCCTCACACTCACGGCATCATAACCACCGGCAAGAAGCCTTTCATGCTCGACACGGACACACAGGCTATATATGACATCATCGCAGAGCGTTTCGACGCAGCCATGACCGGTGCGACAATGTCAACCGAACTCGTCATAGGTATAGAAATCGACGGCACACCTTTCTTTGGCACTATGCCTTGGTACTGCTGTGACGAGGTTCCTTCTTCGGTAGAGATCAAAATCATGGGTAAATCCTGCTTTACCCACAAGAGCAAGGCTCCCGAGCCCCCGAAGATGAACGACCTTCTCGGTGTAATGGCAACACTGATGCGCACACTTTCCGACCGCTTCAACCCCGGAATGCCGTTCAGCGCGGACAGCCACGATGTCACTGACGCTTTTGACCGTCTCCGCAACAACGGTTTCATCCTCGATGTATGCGGGGAGCCGGTAATCTCCGCCGACGGCAAGCAGCTACTGGCGACATTTAATGAAACCTATGCGCTGGAGAATCTTCTTGCGGATCAGGTGGAGGCAGAACGCCTCTATGCAAACCGTAAGATGAGCAAGGGTGGTGCGAAACTGATGGCTGAGTTCGGCAAGCGCATCTATGACAAGACCGAACAGCTCATCACCGACAACCGTCTGTTCAGAACCACTCCCGACACTCACGTGTGTCCTATATGCGGCCGACACTCTGTGCTGCGCTATCCCCGTGTCATGAAGTGCCACGTCTGCGGCTTCACCATGCCCTTGCAGTTCATGGGGCATAAGTTCAGCGAGAAGGAGATACTCCATCTGCTGACCCACCGCTACACTTCGACAATCCCCTTTGTCAACCGACGCGGCCACGAGTTCTATGATGCCGTGGTGATCGGCAAGGGCAAAGGACTGGAATTTGCTCCGGTCATGGCGAAAATATATTGAAAACCACTGCCGATTGGAAATAAATCGCTAAATTCGCAATCGAATCGCAGTCATGAATTATTTTGATTGTGGATTTAGTGGTGGCCGACGGGAGGGATTCCGTCGGCTTTTTCAATTGGGAACTTCCTAATATTCACATCAATGGAAGTAGTACAAATCGAAAAAGAGGTGCTTGACATGATGTTTGAGCGTATGGCATACCTCCATGACATGATACACACGCTGTTTGACAGATTGCGGGATAAAAAACCGGGAGACTGGCTTACTCTGGAGGAAACCGCCGAAATCCTGAATATCTCGACAAGGCAGGTGCGCAATCTTCAGAACGGTGGCAGCGGCGTGAGATATTCAGATGGTCT